>NZ_NOLI01000200.1:0-10812 GCF_002245975.1 Nostoc sp. 'Peltigera membranacea cyanobiont' 213
AACTAATTATTAAGTGGGGCAGAAAAATCAAGAATAAGGGTAATGCTGTTATTGCAAGTTAAATGTCCGACAGCTTATTACGTGCCACTTATGGCAATTTCGCAGCTTTGCTACTTGCAGATATTGAGGGCGATGGACTCAAGGAATGTATTGATATTTGCCAGCCTAATGAACTGAGCGCGAACATTGTTAAAATTCCTCATCACGGGGCATACCCCAAAAATGGAGATGATCTCAGGCAATTATTAGAAGCTATTGATCCAGAAATAGCAGTTTTATCTGTTGGTAGTAACAATAAATATGGCCACGTTGTACCAGAACTTTTTAGCTTACTATTAAGCCTAAAAAACGATACATCTAAACGGTTGGAACAATTTATCTGTACAGAAGTGACCCGTTCATGCGTACACTCAGCTAGCGAACGTATTTCAATGGGTAAATCAGGTTTGGAAAAACAGCAATTATGTGCAGGAGAAACTACTATTCTTGCAGAAACTTCGGGTACATGGAAACGAGAAAAAGAGGCAGAACATGAAAATGTGATCTCTACACTTAAATACCCTGCCTGCAAAGGTTGCATAGACCTTAGTGTAGTTTCTATTTAATTGCAGAGGACTGTTCGCATCTCTAACTTTAAGCATTTTCAAAGGCGTTTCTGACGCTTCGCCATTTTTGCAAAAGGCAGGAAACAATGAGGGCATTCCCCTAGCTCCCAATCGGCAGGGATTGGGAATGGTGTCTCACAGTTAGTAGATTTTGTTAATAAACTCAACTTGTGGCGATCGCACTCATGCCATATCAACAATAGAAACAACCTTATCATCACCACCATCCGGGGTATATTCCAAAAGCTCACCAGGCTGACAATTCAACGCCCTGCAAATCCCGTTTAAGCGTTCTGGTGTTAATCGCGGCATTTCGTCAACCTTGCGAAGTCTATAAACCGAATTTTCTGTTATCCCTAGCACCTCTGCCAAGTCCTTGTTTCTAACTCGCTTTCGCGCCATCACTTCATTTAATTTCCAACGAATCACTTTATCCAAAGGCATATCACTACATCCTCAGTTTAGTAGCTGCTAGACGTAGATTTCTCTACTTATCAGTATCTATAATTACAAGTAGATTTATAACATTCTAAGTTTTATTAATCTACACCTGACGTATGTCTACGTGTCACGTAGATTAAGTGATAGAAAAAACAAAAGCGATCGCTCTCCGGGAAGAGTCTGCGATCGCCTTTTGTGCAACCCCATTGATGAGGTCATTCACATGATTACACAAGAAGTATTTGATAACCAAAGTTTGGCACAATCCGAGTTCAAGGAATACGTTGAGGAGTTAGCTGATGCAGTAGCACCAGAAATTGAAATCGACTCAGTGCCAGATGATCTTGGAGAAATGTACCGAGTTTGGTATGGTTCTCAGCTTCTCGGAACTTTTTATCAGAATTTTGAGGGCAAATGGGTAGCACAACCCTGTAATAGAGATGAAAGACCTTGTTGTAACACTCCTGAGTTAGCACAGATTTTCATCGTCGCTGTCAACGGGTTGCTAGTAGCAGATGTAGCCTAATAACTTTCATGCATTAATTTTCCATTACCTGGAGACGTGATTAAGTTCACGTCTTTTTCTTATTTGGAGTTTTTTGTCAATAGTGCTTCTGACGCTTCACCATTTTTGCAAAAGACAAGGAACAATGAGCGCATTCTCCTTGCAGCCAATGGGAAGGAATTAGGAAGGTGTTTCACAGTTAGTGCATTTTGTTAACAAACCCAACTGGTGGCGATCGCACTTCATTTTCTCCTTATACTGCCACTCAATGCGGTGACAAGGAGCTTCTGCATAGCAAGCACCACATAACCTAATTGGTCTAGGTTTCATAGTCACACCCTTTGGTGGCAGCATCTCATATAACCTCTCGACCTGCACACCAATTAGCTTACTCAAATCTTTTTCAAATGTTGTTTACGGTTAGGGACAAGCAGCTTGTGTCTTTCCTGCTCTTGAGTGTCAACTTGAACAGATAGTTCTGGTTGTAGTTCTGTTTTCTGAGGCTCTAGTTCTTCCCTTGAAACTCTCTGTGGCAAGAGTTCCAGTTTGTCATCTTTCTTTGAAGAAACATTAGCTCTACTTTTCCTCAGTTCAACAACATTTGAGGTTTTCTTGGAAGCTGAACGTAGACGCTTTTGTTCTGAGCGTCTTTTTTCTTTTTTGTCTTCTTTACGTTCCTCCACAAGTTCCTTCCGTTTACCTAATGCTAATAAGGCATCATAGTTAAAATGCTCCTTACGAGCTTGACTTCGCTCTTTATTCAAGGCTTTCAATTCTTCTATACTCAAATCATGGGTATCCATGTTGACGGCGTGAGCATAGCCCAAGAAATCTTCTAAATTATCATTAGTTTCGCAGCTGTAGATATATAAAGTCAGGATATGGTCTGGATCATATCTAAGCGTTACAAATTCACCTCTATATGCCTTGAGTGATTCTCCTCGATAAATCAGGTTCTCAAACTGTATAGATCCATGCGCTTGAACAACTCGTTGCGCTTCTTTCATCAAACAGATATCTAATTCTCGCTCATCCAAAGGTTCAGGTAGTTTTCTTCCCATTCCTGTAAACCAGCGCTCAAATCTTGTTTCGCGGGGATCTTTGGGATATGGTTCGTGGTTATAAATATCACAAAAGAAACTAGCTAGGATCTTGTCTATATCTTGTATTGTCAAACACGCTTCTTTCTCTGCATTTTTGGGGCGTTCCTGAACATTTGCCCCTGTATAACCAGGTAAATCTTTGAGAACTTGAGTATTAATAGTTTTAAAAATGCGTTCTACAATACCGCCTTCGGGAGGGCGATCGCGTAGTTCACACTGAAATCCTAGTTTCTTACCAATGGCTTTAAGATGTTTTGAGCGAAAATCTTTTCCACCATCAGTAAAAAAATATTGAAAAGGAGTCCCGCATATTTCCCAAACTTTATTTAGCTGATAATCTTCAGGATAGTTTTTGGGCAAGATAGCGTGTCTTAAAGCTAAAGCCACCTCTGTAGAACCTGGTTGTTTGATCCATAGGCGGAAACCAACAATACAGCTTGAATAAGTATCCACAATAGTGGTTAGCCAAGGATGGTCAGACAATAAATTACCATTACTATCAACTATGTGAATATCCAGTTTGGTATGGTCGCATTGAATAATTTGGTTACTAAAGTCAGCTTTCAGTAGCTGTCCATCTCGTGTTACAACTGTCATCCAAGATCCCGAACCCGGATTTCTGACTTTTGTCTTCTGTTTATGTTGTGCGATTAAAGGATCTAAAATCCTATAAACTGTAGCTTGATGAGGATAATCTCCTGATTTCAGCTTAAGGTCAACGATCGCGTGTCGCTTTACTTCCCGAACTATAGATGCTGGTGAAATTGGATGTTTCTTTTTAAGACTTTCTTCATAAATTGCTTTGATAAATTCTTGCCAGTCTTCGCTGACTCGATGTTTTCCCTTATCTGAGCGTTGTACTCCTGCTGATTCTGATAACTTGTCATCATGGTATTGCTTGAGGAGACGTTCCACCTGACGAGTAGAAACACCAAGAGTATTTGCAATAGCCTGCTTTCTCTGAGACTTAATCGTGCGATTCGGTGATTCAGCAAGCCACTGGATCAGATTAAATGTCAGTTTATGCCTATCTGATGTTTCCAGAATAATTTGGGATGGATCTACAACAAAATTACTCTTGTCAAGAAAAATAGCATCTGGAGCTTGCGTTAATTCTTCCGTGAATTCAAATTGTTTGTCTGCCATTGGAGTGAAAAACACTCATGAATAATTAAGGTACTAATGTACCATTAATTGGCTAAGAATACGACATACAATTTGATAAATACCTAAATCTTAACAAACGACATTTAATTTGATAATCTAGGATTTACGACATAGAAAATGCGAATTAAGCAAATTTATTTTTAGTGTCATTAAATAGGTTATAATCCTTACAAGATAACGGTTTGAGCTATTCCGATGCTGTTGCGACACTATCTGCGAATTGCGACATATAATTTGCGAATGTACAGTACTTCTAGAGCGACAAATTAATTGACCGTGGCAATCATTTTATTTGTCAAATAGAAAAAGCGGCAAATAATTTGTCGCTCTACATTATATATAACTGTCGCTGTACAGATAGGTTCATATAATATTACGATCGCTTCACCCAAGACTTTGCTTGCTACGATTGAATTTGTATAACTCTAGTGGTAAAAGCGGATTGTGACTGTAAAACCAGACTGGTTGCGGGTAAAAGCACCTGGGCGAGAGCGCATCGGTAACGTTAAAGACATTTTGCGGGATTTAGCCCTCAATACAGTTTGTGAGGAAGCCTCCTGTCCAAATATTGGTGAGTGCTTCAATGCCGGTACTGCCACGTTTTTGATTATGGGCCCGGCTTGTACACGCGCTTGTCCCTACTGCGATATTGATTTTGAGAAAAAACCTAAACCACTAGACCCAACAGAACCTCCACGACTGGCGGAAGCTGTTCGCCGCATGAACCTTAATCATGTAGTCATCACTTCTGTAAACCGAGATGACTTGTTTGATGGTGGTGCATCTCAGTTTATGGCGTGTATTGATGCGGTTCGCTCTGTTTCACCTAACACCACAATTGAAGTACTAATTCCTGACTTGTGCGGTAATTGGAATGCTCTAGAATTGATTATACAAGCTGCGCCAGAGGTATTAAACCACAATACCGAAACTGTCCCACGCCTATATCGCCGGGTACGTCCCCAAGGAAACTACGATCGCACATTAGAATTATTACAGCGCACTCGGCAACTTTCTCCTAGCACATACACCAAATCTGGGATTATGGTTGGACTTGGTGAAACTGATGCCGAAATCCGCCAAGTCATGCAAGATTTGCGAACTGTTGATTGCGATATTTTGACAATTGGGCAATATCTCCAACCCAGTCAAAAACATTTACAAGTAAATGAATTTATCAATCCAGAACAATTTGCTGCTTGGAAGGCATTCGGCGAAGAAATCGGATTTTTACAAGTTGTTTCTTCACCATTGACAAGAAGCTCATATCATGCAGAGCAAGTCAGGGAATTAATGGAACGTTATCCACGCAGCCAATTTTAGATTTTAGATTGCTAAAAGCATGGGGTGATTGGGGGGAGACTTGATTAATGACTAATTCAAAATTTGTAGCAATTCTGGGTGCAGGTGCTTGGGGTGCATCTCTAGCAAATCTCGCCACAGCAAATGGTCATCAGGTACGCGTGTGGTCGCGTCAAGGTTCGCAAACTCTCCAAGCAGTGTTAGAAAATGCTCAAATAATCCTGTCTGCAATCTCAATGATTGGTGTCAGAGATGTTGCTTCCCAAGTCCAGTCTTTCCCCCTTTCTCCAGAGACAATTTTTGTGACGGCGACCAAAGGCTTAGATCCTCAAACCACCTGTACGCCGTCGCAAATTTGGCAAACAGTATTTCCTGTCCATGCAGTAGTTGTTTTGTCTGGGCCTAATTTATCTAAAGAAATCCAACTAGATTTACCAGCAGCAACAGTGGTAGCCAGTAATATTTCCACAGCTGCCGAAGTAGTGCAGTTAGTATTTTCTTCTCATCGTTTCCGGGTATATACCAATCCCGACCCCTTGGGGGTGGAACTGGGGGGAACACTAAAAAATGTGATTGCGATCGCAGCTGGTGTATGCGATGGTTTACATCTAGGAACCAATGCCAAAGCTGCTTTAGTCACCCGAGGACTCACAGAAATGGTTCGCATCGGTAACGACTGGGGTGCAAAGACGGAAACATTTTATGGTTTATCGGGTCTTGGAGACTTGTTAGCAACCTGCAATAGTCCCTTAAGTCGCAATTATCAAGTCGGCTACCAGCTAGCTGGTGGTAAAACACTTCAAGAAACTCTTGCAAATTTACAAGGAACTGCTGAAGGAGTGAATACTTGCCAGGTTTTGATGCAACGAGCCAAGCAACAAAACATTCCGGTTCCAATTACTGAGCAAGTTTATCGGTTACTTCAGGGTGAAGTCACACCTCAACAAGCACTTGATGAACTGATGCTGCGAGATATCAAGCCAGAGTACAACTACTAATAGTCCACCAAATTAATTTTCCAAGGTTTGTAGTGAGCGATTTATCGCTCAATTTTAAACACTGTTCGCGCAGCGTTCCCGTAGGGTAGTGCTTACTACAAACTTTTACAAACCATTATTGAAATTGAGAGGTTAACACGACAAGGGGACAAGAAGAGAGTATTTGATAACTTCCCCGCGTTTTCTATCTCCGTGTGGATGGAATTTTTGCAGTTAACACTAATCACTTCCCCAATATCTATTAGTTCTACTTATACCTGAATAATCCTGAGAAAAAATTGCTAAATCGTCAGGATATTAGTTTTGTAGCCATGTAAATGTGACTATGCCAATTATAAAGATGACATTCACTGAAGGATGTTTATACTGTGTTACAAAAGTTACCATCAAAACCCATCAAGGTTGAAATGTTAACTAAGTAGTTGAAATATTGAAAGCCTAGCTGCCAATTTGAATAGCTATTGGTTAAATCAAAAATTTAGCAGCCAATTAAGTTCAGTAATCCTGTATCCAATAAAACCATTACAGTTAATTTCTAAAAAAATTGTAATGGAACCTTCAACTATGTTAGTTCATCGTGATTCACGGGAACAATAGCAACAGTTGAATAGCTGACCGTAATCTAAGCTGACCGAAATCTATTGTTACCTGGAGCCATTGAGACGATCTTTATGCCAGCAACATCTTTTTATGCAGATGCCCCCTACAACACCAAAAAGTCCCGCCAGGCTTTGGACTCGGATCTCACGGTTGATGAAAGCGAGTTATCGGTAGATGATTTACATGAGCTAGAGATAGCAACTGTAGACAATGCTAACTTTGCTGCTAGCACCAACCGTCGGAGTACAGACCTAGTACGCCTGTATCTTCAAGAAATTGGTCGGGTTCGCTTGTTGGGGCGAGATGAAGAGGTTTCAGAAGCTCAAAAAGTCCAACGTTACTTGCGGATGCGGATAGTGCTTGCTAATGCCGCAAAGCAAGGAGATGAAGTGATTACACCTTATCTGAGGTTAATTGAAGTTCAAGAACGTCTGACCTCAGAACTAGGACATCGCCCGTCTTTAGAAAGGTGGGCTGCTACTGCTGACATAATATTATCCGATCTCAGACCGACTTTGGCAGATGGCAAACGTCGCTGGGCAGAAATTGCCAAGTTGACTGTAGAAGAGTTGGAGCAAGTTCAAACCCAAGGACTGCAAGCAAAAGAACACATGATTAAGGCTAATCTTCGCCTAGTTGTGTCTGTTGCTAAGAAGTATCAAAATCGCGGTTTAGAATTGTTGGATTTAGTCCAAGAAGGCACACTAGGTTTGGAGCGGGCTGTAGAAAAATTTGACCCCACTAAGGGTTATCGCTTCAGTACTTATGCTTACTGGTGGATTCGTCAGGGAATTACAAGAGCGATCGCAACTTCTAGTCGCACCATCCGCCTCCCTGTCCATATTACCGAAAAGTTAAACAAAATCAAAAAGGCCCAACGCAAAATTGCTCAAGAAAAAGGTCGCACCCCAACTCTAGAAGATTTAGCAACTGAGTTAGAGATGACACCGACCCAAGTAAGAGAAGTTTTGTTACGGGTTCCTCGCTCTGTTTCTTTGGAAACCAAAGTCGGCAAAGATAAAGACACCGAGTTAGGCGAATTACTTGAAACTGACTGTGTAACCCCAGAAGAAATGTTAATGCGAGAATCTTTACAAAGAGACTTGCATCATCTTTTATCAGATTTGACTAGCCGAGAACGCGATGTAATTTTAATGCGGTTTGGTTTGGCTGATGGTCATCCTTACTCTTTAGCAGAAATTGGCCGCGCTCTCGACTTATCGCGCGAACGAGTTCGGCAAATTGAATCCAAGGCTTTGCAAAAGCTACGCCAACCCAAGCGTCGCAACCTCATCCGCGACTATTTGGAGTCTCTAAGTTAGTCAATGTTTAAGAGTCATTTGTCATTAGTCATTTGTCATTAGAAAACTACAATTGACAAATGACTAGGGACAAAAGACTGAGTTTATCCCAGGTTAAAAGCCTTTTAGAGGCTTATAGAAAATAATTTGCATTTAATTGGATGAGAGTTTCCCCCAAGCTTTGCTCAGATATCTTGAAGGTGGGGAGCAACTAAACAATTCAAAATTAACTCACGCAAAATTTAAAGTCAAGGGATGCAATCGTTACAAGTATCCTAACTATTCGCTGTATGCAAATTAAATGCACTACAGCTTATTACTTGAATTTTGATCGAGATTTGATGAATTGTTTTTAAATATTTAGTAAGAATTCTCAATAGGCAATGATTGTTGCAAATTGCTCCCAAGATTTGTTATATTCTCAATTAACGAGCTTTGTTGAGAAATATTAGTATGACTGTCTACACAACTACTTCACTCAAGGCAGAACTGAACGAACGAGGCTGGCGATTAACTCCCCAGCGCGAAACGATTTTACACATTTTTCAAGAACTTCCGCAAGGCGAACATCTGAGTGCGGAGGATCTTTATCATCGGCTAGAAACTGATGGTGAAGGGAAAGGGATCAGTTTGTCAACTATTTATCGGACTTTGAAGTTGATGGCCAGGATGGGACTTTTACGGGAATTAGAATTGGGCGAGGGACATAAGCATTATGAGATCAACCAGCCCTATCCCCATCATCACCATCACTTAATTTGTGTTAGATGCAACTCAACTATTGAGTTTAAAAATGACTCAATTTTAAAAATTGGGTCGAAAACTGCTCAAAAAGAAGGTTTCCACCTGCTTGATTGTCAAATGACAATTCATGCAGTGTGTCCCAAGTGCCAACGGGCGTTGATGCCGCTTTAGCACTTGGGTAGTATAAAAAGACGAAACTACTCAAATTAACCAAATAAGGGGAATTTTGAGCAGTGCGTAATTTGCTGTTACTAGAGGCTAGAAACGAGTTGGGGACTGATACTAACAACACCAAAGCGGATGTTAAAAGCGTCCGCTCTTAAGATCCTTGAGGCTAATGCCGTAGAATTCTTGAGCTTGTTTAATCGCTTTTTTGGTGTCATCTGCCATCACACCGTTCAGCTTGCCTTTATAAAAACCCCGCTCCCGTAGTCGCGTTTGGATTTCTAGGGTATTAAATTCGCTTTTGCTAGCAGTATTAACTGAGCTATATAACTTAGCTCGCGTAGTTGGGCCAGCAACGCCACTTGCCGTCAAGAAATTAGCTGCCTGAAATCTGCGTACAGCATCGGCAGTATAGGGGCCATAGTAGCCATTTGGCTCTCCCTCTAAATATCCTGCCTGGATCAATTGTTCTTGGATAACTCTAACTGGCTCACCGCGATCGCCTACACGGAGTTTATCTCGATTGACTACCTTTTTGGGAGCCGCCTCTTCTCCATCACCGATGCCAACTCCTGGCAATTTACCTAATGTTGCTGGGCCAGCAATTCCATCCACACTTAATTTATAAGCATCTTGGAACCGCTTCACAGATTCTTCAGTAATTGGGCCAAATATCCCCGTGGCGTTCCCGTAATAAAAGCCTGCGACTCTTAAGCGTTCTTGCAAAACCCTGACATTTTCACCTTCATCCCCCTTTGCCAGGTAGTTGGGATTACGGCGCTGGGTAGTTGCTGAACTAGTAGTGCTGGAATTTTTGGCTTGTTGTGTACTTACAACAGTGGCTTTTTTAGCTTGTGTAGTCGTAGTACTAGGCTTTTTAGCTTGCCAACTTTCTAATTTTTGCAGGGTACTCGATCCAACAATGCCATCCACTGGTAAACCAGCAGCCTTTTGGAAGCGGCGCACAGCTTCTTGTGTGGATGCGTCATATACTTGGCTAACAGAAGTTTGGTAAAAACCTGCTGTTTTTAACTTTTGTTGGAGATTTCTGACAGAAGGGCCTCGATCGCCTGTTTCCAGTGCTATGACGCTGCTGACAGCGCCAAGAATAGATAAGGACAGAGCAAGGGGCAACATATACTTCCAAGCCCTACCAGAAAGCCGTTTCCAGTCTGGTGCAGCTGCTTTGTTAAACAAAGAACTGAGGGAGACCAATTCACTGGGTGTACTGTCTTCGTAGGCGAAAGCTAGGTGCAAATACGCAAGATTTTCCATATTTGTTTCCTACACCATTGATTTTTCTTCGATAACTGCTTCAGCTTGATGTACTAGGTTCCTCAAAGCTTCTAATGTTCCTATATTTACATCCTCCCACAAATTGCGCTTATGTGCCTCTAATAATTTTTCAGCAATATCACGCAGAGCATAAGGGTTCTTTTCCTGAATAAATTCTGACACAACTGGGTCGAGCAAGTAAGCCTCTACTATGCCTTGATACATATAATCTTCGACACATTTAGCTGTAGCATCGTAGGCGAATAAAAAATCTACTGTCGCCGCCATTTCAAAAGCACCTTTGTAACCGTGGCGCATTACTCCTGCAATCCACTTGGGATTAACTACGCGAGAACGATACACGCGTGAAATCTCTTCTTTCAGTTGGCGGACTCGTGGTTGAGCGGGTATGGAATTATCACCAAAATAAGTTTGGGGATTTTTTCCTTGTAGAGAACGCACCGCAGCTGTTAAACCACCCTGAAATTGGTAATAATCATCAGAATCGAGTAAGTCGTGTTCGCGGTTATCTTGATTGTGCAAGACAACTTGCATTTGAGATAAGCGTTGCTTGAAGGCTTCGGTATTGGGGATTGGGGATTGGGG
>NZ_NOLI01000201.1:0-10686 GCF_002245975.1 Nostoc sp. 'Peltigera membranacea cyanobiont' 213
GGTTGGGGTTTAGCTAGGTACAATCGCTTCTAAAGTTTAGTCAATTAAGCTAAATACAGAGTATATGACATACTCTGCATCAAGCGAGTGAGTTTTGCTGAAATTAAAACCATAAAGTCTGCATGATTGCAAGGATGTTAACAAAACTTTGCATCGTGTCCCATTTTGCACGTATCCCGGCTGTACCCCCTTAGCACCTGTTGCAGGACGTTACCGAATTTTTATTCTCGATGAGTGCCATTGTCTAACTGGTAATGCCTTCAATGCTTTACTTAAGTGTATTGAAGAACCGCCACCTCATGTTGTTTTCATTCTTTGCACAACAGAACTGCACAAGGTGTTACCTACCATTGTCAGCCGTTGTCAGGTGTTTAATTTCCGCACTTTGTCTATTCAGGCAATTGTGCAGCACCTCGGTATTGTAGCAGATGCAGAATCTATCTCTATTGATGATGAGGCACTGACAGCGATCGCAAGACTCAGCGATGGTGGACTCAGAGATGCACTGCAATTACTGGGTCAGGTGAGTCTTTTAGATGAAGATATCACTGCCAATCATGTTATGGAAATCGCTGGTGGTGTGACAGAAACAGAATTAATGTCAATTTTACAGGCAATATCCACCAACAACACCTTTAACTTGCTGCAAGTAGCAAGACTTCTAGTGGACTCTGGTAAAACGCCCAAATTGATTCTCTCTAACTTACTGCAAACATACCGAGATTTACTGATTATCAAGTCTGCACCCAAAGAGCAATCCCTGCTAACTGGTTGTGTGAGCTATGCTCAACTCAAGGTTTTAGCAAATCACTGGAATTTCGAGACGCTGAATTTGTCCCTAACAGAGTTACAGAAAGCAGAAAACTATCTTCGGTACACAGTAAATGCTGCTGTGTGGCTAGAAGTTTGCTTACTGAACCTGATGCCTAGTTTATTGCCTGTCAGTGCAACCAAGACGCTAACTGCTAAACCTGTCCATGACGGCAAGTTGCTACCAACAGTTGGAGTATACACCACAAACAAGGTGACAGCTAAACCTGTAGATGACAAATTGTTACCAGCAGTTGCAGCCCAGACTACTAACCTGGTTCAAATTTGGCAGCAGGTGATGGATACAGCTAAACCCAGTAATCAAAAGCTGTTGGCTCATGCAAATCTCGTTAAATTGCAAGATAACAAGGCAATTTTAGAGGTTACACCAGCTTACTTGAATAAGTTTGAGAGTAGTAAAGAAGCGATCGCTAAAATGCTGCAACGAGCTACCCAAAGTCAACAACCAATGACTGTGTTAATTAAAACTGCCAACAAGAGCAGTAATGGGAGGTAAAAGCATGATTGTCTTGCTGACAGGTGATGACCAACACGCCATCCAAGAACAGCTCAACCAATACAAAGCAGAGATTGATTCCCAATGGCTCACACTTTGCTATCACCAATTTCCAGCCGATCACCTTGACCGAGCCATCAGCGTAGCTCGCACTCGTTCCCTGACTGGTGGTAAAAAACTGGTGATTGTCGAAAATTGCCACCTCAAGCAGTGGGGTGATACTGAGTTAGAAACTTTGCAGCAGCTTGTTCAAGTGCCTGAATTCACAATTCTGGTGTTTGTCGCCACCAATGTAGATAAGCGCCTGAAGATTTACAAACATATTGTCAAGTATGCCAAGTTGTTTGAGTTTCTATTGATACCACCTTGGCGTGCTGATTTAATTGAGAAGGCGATCGCAACTCAGGCTAAAAAAATTAAGCTGGTGCTGTCAAAGGATGCGGTGGAATATCTAGCAGAAGCAATTGGTAACGATATGACTCGTGCAGCCACAGAGTTACGCAAACTGTATATTTATGGTAATGGCAGACAACTTGAACTTGCAGAAGTAAAAGAGTTAGTGTCATGTCAGACTCAGAATAGCCTACAACTGGCATCTGCTATTCGCCAAGGAGAAAGCAATCAAGTTTTGCACCTGTTGGATGATTTACTGTCACGCTCGGAACCATTAATGGTGATTATTGCTACTCTCCTAACGCAGTTTAGAACTTGGCTGTGGGTTAAATCTGCGATCGCTTCTGAGGTTAAGAAAGATAGTGAATTAGCTCAACTGTGCAGTATCAGCAATCCTAATCGCATTTACTACTTGCGTCAGGAGGTAGCAAATACAAGCATCAACGCTTTAGCTAAGGCAGTAACTATGATGCTGGATTTGGAGATGTCTGTTAAGAGGGGTGCTGATAGCGGAGCGGTAGCGAGTCATCGAGCGTCAAGTAAGGATTTACTGCTAATAATTCTTAGTGTTAGCAGGTTATTTAAGTTAACTTAATCAACATAAAGTTGACTGAGAGTTTTGGATTTTGGATTGTATATTTGATTTCAGTCTAAAATCCAAATTCACTAATAATGATATTAGTATCTAACAAAACTTTCACAAGTTATGTTTCTCATTTTCGGAATAGGACGTGCTGGCTCTCTTGAGAATATTGGTATCAAGTAAGTATTTCAAGCTCATAGTTCAATTTCTCTGACCACACTGCGATGTCTGCCGACAAGACGCTTTGCGTCTACTCGTAAGTCAGCGAAATCATCATCAGTAAAGATAATCCCCTCGCTTTGGATTACGCTTCTAAATTTTTGTAATCCATACCAAAAAATATCCCCTCTAGATTCCTCGTTTTTTTTACGGAGAAACTCAAACAAATAGTCCCGTTCTTCTGTAGGCAAACTTTCAATAGAATTAATAATTTCTTGTAAAGTCATCATAAAACCTCCCAATCAAGTAAACTCTACCTTTACTAACTCTATTTTAATCTTTAAATCCAAAGCCTCAGCCTCTTACATTTAGCCAATTTCCGCAAAAATATGATATAGTATCGGGCGCAGTGGGGGCAAATGTTTCTGGAGGGCAGAAGCAGCGATTAGCGTAGGCGTAGCCCACCGCAGGCATCGCTGGATGATTTACTGTCACGCTCGGAACTATTAATGGTGATTGTTGCTATTCTCCTAACGCAGTTTAAAACTTGTCTGTGGGTTAAGTCTGCGATGTCTGCGGCGGGCTACGCCTACGCTTCTGGGGTTAAAAAAAAAGGTTGTCGAACCCAGAGCCAGACTAGTTTTATTTTTGAATAGCCACTGTAGGTGATCGAGCGATCGCTTGCTGTGGGGCGTAGCCTATCACCTAGCACGAAAACTTTGCCTTGCCTTACGCGTCTCATTCAGTTTGACGCTCACGGCAAGTTTATTATTTAATGAAACTGACCAACTAATTCAGAGAAAATCGAAATAATATCCCCCTGGTGATGAAACTGATTGAAGCAAAGTTGCAAGGGATGGGCTATCAAGGTGAAGATTTGTGCCCTCAGTATTTTGAGGAGTGACAGTTAATGGCTTATTGGTTATTTTAGGGTAATCCTAATTTCAAATACAAATAAAGGAAAATTAATTATGTCTATTGCTCTTATAGGCGAAATATTGGGTGGAAAATATGATATCAAAGCAAAAATTGGAGAAGGTGGCAGTGGTATTGTTTATTTAGCTAAAAAGTTAAACTCTACGGAACGCTATGCCATTAAAACACTTTCTACTGAAGAAGAAAATGCAATTAAACTTTTAGAGAGAGAAACCCAGACTTTAAAACGTTTAAACCATCAGAATATAGTTAAATTCATAGAGGAAGGTTATGAAGATTGCCATAAAATTGTTTATTTAGTATTGGAGTATTTAGATGGTCAAAATATCAAAGAATATTTTGATAGGGGCATTGATTTAAAAACTCAACTAGATATATTTTTGCAAATTATTGATGGCATTAGCCACGCTCATTCAAAAAATATTATTCATAGAGATATTAAACCAGATAATATCAAGATTGTTGATAGGGATGAGAAGCCTATAGCAAAAGTCATGGATTTTGGGATAGCAATTATCACTACAACCATTTTGACTAATACGATTAGAAGCTATCATACTCCTTTATTTTCAGCACCAGAACAAATTAATCTTGAAGGAGTTTCCAGAGATTCTGATGTTTACTCTCTGGGTATGACCTTTTTGTACTTGTTATCATCTCAACAAAGTAAAATTGATTTTCAAGAAGAAAGAGATAAAACTGTTCTTTATAAGTCTGCCGAGGGGACATTAGCTAATTCTAATGCTTCACATATAATAGATATTCTCAAAAATGCTACAGACAAAAATAGGGAAAACAGACCTAAAATTGATCAAATCAGAAAGGTAATTGCTAATCTAAAAGAAGATTTTTCTGAGAGAACGACAGTAGTATTTAGCATAACACCTCAATTTCAAGAACAAATATCGGAGAAATATAAATTTCAACAACAACCTTTAAAAATTAAAAATCATATTGATTCTGAACTAAAAGCTGATTCGGGAATTCTCTATATGAAAAAGAGTCAAAAGCAAATCAGAGAAGACAGATTAACTGTAGAAATATTTATAGAATCCTTATCAAAATTTTATTATGGTTTTATTAACCATAATGATCCTTGTGAAATAGTTTTATATAATGCACCTAATTTTACAAATTTAAAATCACAGGAAATTATTATTGAAAATGGAGTTTCTATTAAAGTAGATCCCATCGTTCATGTTGGTTCTAGTCCTAAAAGAAAAACTGATTTAACTGAGTTAGTTAATCTCATTTTGGAAAAAGAAAAAGAAGTTAAAAATGAAATTAAAGATAATAAAATACTAGCATTAACTTTTGAGCAATGGCAAGCTGTTATTGACATTGAAAAACAAATTATTAGTGATAAAAAAGAAGAGTTTAGTTATAAAGATAAATATTATGACAACCAAAGACAAATCGTCATTCTAACCTTAGAAAAATCTATATCTATTGAACAGTTTGATCGAATTACATCTCGGTCATTGGATGTGACAATTTCCGTAAAAAGATTATTACAATCTAATCAAGAAAGAACCATACAATGGGCAATCGGTAAAATTGTTGATGGAGAAAGATTAAGTCATGCTGAATTAATCGAAAAACTGCATATTAGTATTGGCGACTTTTGTGATCCTGAAATTATAGATTCTATCCTGGATAAAGGAAAAATTGAAACCAATTTCAAAGCTCAAGAATCTGAAGTGGAACGCAGACGTAAAGCTTTGAGAGAAATTCGATATGGCGATTCTGAAAATGCTGAATTGTATAAAGTAATAGTTGCTCCAGCAAATGTTCGACAAATTGAACCTTTATTAATTCGGCGATTTTTCAACGAAAAACTTGATGATTCACAGCAGCTTGCTGTATGTAAAGCTCTTGCAACTGAAGATATTTTTCTCATTCAAGGTCCACCAGGCACAGGTAAAACTTCTGTTATTACCGAGATTATCTTACAAATTCTTGATAAATATCCCAACGATAAAATATTAATTTCATCTCAATCTAATGTGGCTGTAGATAACGTATTAACTAGACTATCTCGTGTTCACAGCAAGGAAATTAAATGTGTCAGAATTGGACGAGAAGAAAAAATTGAAGAAGATGCTAGACAATTTGAAATAGAAAAAGCTATGTTGAATTGGCAAAAGTCAATTCAATCTAAATCCTTAGAGTATTGGGAAAATTATCAGCAGCAAAATGAGCAAGTGTTATCAGGAGTAAAAAAGATTGCTAATATAGAAAGAATTAAGGAGCAAAATCAAGACTTAGAAAATTTAGCTAAGAAGCTAACACAAATAATTGAAAGATTTAATTCTGAATTAATTATTTCTAAATATAATCCTGCTTCTCAAGAATTTTCTAATTTAGCATTAGACTTGATTGATGAAAAAATGCAGTTAGAAAATAAAATTTTACAATCAATTGAAAAATATATTGCTAAATTTGGTATAGAATATCCCGATCAGAAACAGCTTAATACTTGGATTAATGAGGAATATAAAGTAGTCCAATCAATTCTGGGTAATAACAGAGAAAATTATGAAAGATATATCAAATTGCAAAAACTAAATGAAGACTGGAATGAAAGACTTAAAAGAAAGCAACAGGATCTAATCTCGTTTTTTATAGAGGGTGTAAATGTAGTTGGGGCAACTTGTTTAGGTGTTGCTAATTTCAAAGATCGTAACTTTGATTGGGTAATTGTCGATGAAGCGGGACGTTCAACAGCTCCTGAAACTTTCGTTCCCATGTCAAAGGGAAAGAAAATCATCCTGGTTGGAGATCATAGACAACTACCACCAATTATTGATCGGGAATTACAAAATAGAGCTTTAAATGAAAAAGAAATTCAGAAAAAAGTTCTTGAAATTAGCTTGTTTGAATATCTTTATGAAAATCTACCAAAGACTAATAAAATTACTCTCAACCATCAATATAGAATGCACCCTGATATTGGAAATTTAGTCAGTCATTTATTTTATGAAGATAAAGTTTCCAGTCAACGAGTAAATCAAGACGAGAAACAACATCAATTGAAGCAATTTGATAAAACTGTTTATTGGATTTCAACTAGCGATGTTCCAATGGAAGAGTCTCAAGAGAGGAGAAATGACAAAAGTCGCAGTAATCCCTATGAAGCAAAAGTTATTAAAGCCGTTCTTTTAAAAATTCAACAAGATTGTGAAGATCATGATTTGTCTAAAGAAGTGGGTGTTATTGCTGCTTATCGTTCGCAAATTGGTATTTTAGAATCGTCTATTGCTCCTAATGATCAACAACTCTGGAAAAATCTTCATATCTCTATTCACACAGTTGATGCTTTTCAAGGTGGTGAATGTGATATTATTATCTATGATTTAGTTAGAAATAACCCTAATAAAGAACTGGGTTTCACCTCTGATGACAGACGGCTTAACGTGGCTTTATCTCGTACTAGACAATTACTTATTATTGTTGGTAATGATAATATGGCTTATCAGGGACGAACACCGAATGGAATACCTAATCCTTTTAAGCCATTAATAGAATATATAGACGAACAAAGTGCTTTTTGTTCTCGAGTTATTTCTGCAAACTTTATGTAAATTTTAATAGCTTTAATTAATTATGAACAATCAAATTGAAAATGAAATAAAAAAATTTGAAAATCAGATTCGCAGACGTTATCTACTACCTGAAGCCATAGTTCTTGACTGCAAACCAATTGGATATCCTTTTCATGTATTAAATGTTGATTTAACTTACTTGGCGAATAGACAGCTACATCTGGCGGAAGAATTTGTTATGAAGTGTATTAACCATGAATTAAATAAACACAAAGAAATAGCTTTATTCCTGGGAATGGATGAAAATTTAATAGAAAAAGTTGTATCAGAATTACTCTCTAAAAATTTAATCACAAGAGAAGATGTTTTAAAGTTAACCGAGCTAGGTTTAAATTCTTTAGAACAGCAAACAGTATTAGCTCCTATGTCAGAAACCAAAACTTTTTATATTGATGCTTTAAATGGGAAATTGAGTGAGAAATTTTACCTGAATCCCTTTGATTCAAAAAACAATAATAATTCAGCTTTGAACAAGATTGTAAAAAAGCCAAGAAAAGGTCATATTGAAGATATAGTTGAATACTATGAAAATATTGAAAAATTATTGCAAAATTATAATAATTCTAATCGAATTGAATTGATTCAGGTTAATAAGATTGAAAAAGTATATACTCAATGGCATGAACTTTTATTGGTTTTGTACCAAAGAAACTCTGAAGATAAAGAAATTGAATATGAAATTTTTTCAAGAGGTAATATTCAAGTTGAATATCGAACAACAATAGAACAACTATATGCTGAAGGTAAAAAGATACTTGATCCAATTTTTCAAGAAATTGAGCAAGATAAATTGAGCAATGATAATCTAGTTGAAAGACCAATTTTGAGTCCTATTAATAATGAAAATATAAAAACTGTAGAAAAACTCAGTGCGAAAATTCAGTCTCTTGACGATCCTGATTTTTTTATTGACTCCAAAAATAAATCAATTAAAGAAGAACGTAAAAAGCTAAAACAAGAACTCGATCAAATTAAAGCGCAAAGTAAAATTTCTGAAATTATTCATACCTACGAACATCGTGATTATTTATTTAACACTTTTAAAGAAGCCAAACAAAGAATAATGATTGTTTCACCTTGGATTAAAGGGTATGCTGTAGATCAAGAGTTTCTTGGAATTTTGGAAGCAACTTTAAACAGAAAAATACAGGTTTATATGTTTTATGGAATCAAAGGTTCAAGTCAGCAAAATGATCTTAAAACGATTAAAAAATTAGAAGAATTATCTACTCAGTATAAAAATTTTAGATTTGAAAAAGTTAAAAATACTCATCGTAAAATTCTAGTTTGTGATAATAAATTTGGGATAGTTACTAGCTTTAATTTTTTGTCATTTAGAGCAGATCCTAACTTAACATACAGAGATGAGTTAGGCGTTATTATTAGAGATTCAGCAACTATTGAGGATTTATTTAATAGTGGGATTAATTTGACACAAGACGAAATTTAAGCGAAAAAACAGTAGCAGCTTACCATTTTTTGCTACCTGTTGTTGTGTCCAGTGGGCAGCTGAAGCTGTGTTTAAGCATTTGCCAAAACTTGCTGATGCTGCTAAAGCGATCGCACGAGATTGTAATTGTGATACTGGCTGTGCCAAGTGCCTAATTCAACATGGTTGCCCTGATGGTAACACTGCTTTATTGAAGCAACTGGGATTACTGTTGTTAAATGCGATCGCTACACCTGATGTTTAACACTCTCCTGACTGTGAAACCGAGCGCTTGCGTTAGTTTCGCAGTCAAGAGAGTGTCAATGTCCCAGATACTCAATCACTGCCTCCAAGTCTGCGATCGCTCGATTAAATCGATTGAGCATTGCTTCTGCTACTTCTGGTTGGGCGTTGACAGTCGGTAGTTTTTCCCTCACCACACCTTTGAGCGCTTCTAGCCACAGCGACAAATTTGTATGTCGAACTGCTGTCAACAATCCCATGTTGGTGAGAACAGACAAATGAAACCCAAGTTGGTCTTGTCCACCGTAACCCAAATATCCGTTACTCAGTTCTAGTTTTTCTGGAGTAAACTCAAAATACTGGTCAGAGGTAATACCAGCAGATTCTAGTTTGGGTTGTGGTAATGGAGGTTGGGATTGAGTCATTATCAATTAGGATTGTTGTACAGCAGGTAATTTTGACATTTGCAAAACACTGTCTGACCAAATGCCAAGTTCTTGAATAATCTGGTTTTTAGCATCTGTGTCATTCCAAGCTTGTTCCCAGTTAAACAGCCAGCGTGTAAGAAACCTTCCTAAGTTTGCTAACTCACAAGCATTGTCAATATCTATATCTGGGGCTATCCACTCAAGAAAATACATAGTCTCTCTAATCAGGCTTTTGACCACATCTTCATGCGTAGAGTCACTGAAAAGTTGATTTATCCTTGCTAAATTAGTTGCCAATTTTCCCAATCTAACAGGGATACTATCTTGCACAAAGGTTTCTTGCTCATAAGTTAAGCCACTATTCATCCCAGAAACTCCATAATAATTGCGGCAACCTGTTCTCTAATTTTAACGTCCATAATTTCCATTGAACGATTCTGTCTGGGACGCAGATTAACCATAGACTCATAGATTATCTGTTGTGTATCAGGTCTAAAACGATGCGACCTAATATCACTCTGCTTACTGCCATCTTCTAGCAACGCCTGTTCACAGTAAAAGTGCATTTCACCTCCCCCAGCCAGAATCCGATGTTCAATATCTACCGCTACCTTAATATAAAACTTTAACTCTTGTAGCATCTGCTCAATTTGCCCCGGTGTAGCACGAACTCTAATAATCTCAATCAAAAAACTTACTCCTATTAAACATACGCTTGCCCTGGCTATCTTGCCTAATTACATCAGCCTTCAACTATCAACATTAAAACCCAATTGGTGCGTAGCTTTGTAACTAAATTTTCTACTTCCTGCAACTGGACTTCCTGCAACCGGCAATACGCTGTATATCTGTATTGAAGCATAATTAATCGAAGTAATTAATTTGCAGCTTACCGCTGCATGGGAGAGATGTTATATTCTCCCAACCATGCCAGTAATTAATCTTGCCGATATTCAACAAATTACTAAAACACAACAACAAGTCCTATTACCCAGTCAAAAATATCATCCAAATCGCTCTGCCTTTGACTCTATAGTTGCAGATAACTTCTCTTTGGTGATGAGACAACTATTTTTAGGACTTCCTATAGAACCTTTATTAAATGCCTATCCTAAAATTGCTCAGTGGGTTTCTCAAACACAAGAACTTGCACCGGAAATTTTTCAATCTCGGAAAAAGTTATTAGTCGATAATCCAGTTATTGCACCTCTTGCAATTAATGACGATAAGCACTTTATTCAAGTATTAACAAATATAGCATTTAAACAAGGTATTCCCAGGCTTTATGAATGGGCTATACGCCATCCACATTTAAGCTGGCAAGACCGGGTAAAGCTGTGGACTACGGCTAGACAATACTCAGTTACTCCTAACCAAATACAACTCGTAGTTTTAGCATTACATCCTATTAAACCAGCCCAAAGATTAAATGTACGCTGGAATAAAAAGGATCAGATGCAGACTGAAAAATGGTTAATTAAACTACTAACTCAATCTCCAGATAACAAATCACAATCAAACATAGTCATTCCTGAGTTATCGTCAATGGTCAATTTAGAAGCTATTCCAGAAGTCAAGATTTA
>NZ_NOLI01000202.1:0-10617 GCF_002245975.1 Nostoc sp. 'Peltigera membranacea cyanobiont' 213
GAATTGGGCATTTGCTTATTAACTCTTCTCCCCATTCTCCACTCCCCACTCCCATAGTGTTGCGAGAACCAGGAGCAGGGCGACTGTTACAAGTTGTGTATCCGCTACCAGATGCGAATCAACCAGATGTACCAATGCTGGATGTGATGGATTACATCTTTACAGAGGGACGAAATTCTAGACTTTATCAGGCATTGGTGGAATCAGGTTTAGCTAGTGAAGTTACAGCATCCGTTACCAGTTTGCGAGAATCTGGCTGGTATGAGGTTTTGGTGACGGCTGGTTCTAAACAAGATTTGAAAAAAATTGATTCAGTGTTGAGTAGCGCGATCGCTAATGTAGCAGAAAAAGGTGTGACAACTGAAGAAGTAGAACGAGCCAAAACCCAATTAACAGCAGATGTAATTCTGAGTAACCGTGATATTACCTCTCAAGCAATGCGTTTGGGTAATGACGAGACAACTGTTGGTGATTATCGCTACACAGACCGCTATTTGGCTGCTGTTCGTCTGGTGAAGCCGACGGATGTTGTAACTGTGATTAATAAATACCTCACAAAAGAATCTCGGACAGTAGGCTTTTTTGAACCAACCCAAAAGCAGGTAACAGGGGTTAGTGACAAACCAGACTCAGCCCAAACTACCGAAAATTTCTCTCCTGGCGTGCCTGTGCTTCCTTCTGAGGTGGCGAAATACTTACCGCCTGTGGATTTGGTTACAGATGCGATTGCCCAAGTCTTACCACAGGAATTTAAACTTACCAACGGACTGCGGATATTACTGTTACCAGATCGTAGCACTCCCACCGTTACCCTGAGCGGCTACATTCAAGCCGGGACAGAATTCGATCCTGAGAATCAAGCGGGACTGGCTGCTTTTGTATCAGAGAATTTACTAAATGGTACTACGAGCAAAAATGTCTTAACTATTGCTAAAGTATTGGCAGAACGAGGGGCGAGTCTCAACTTTGAAGTCCATCGTGAAGGTGTGCATATCGAAGGTGATAGTTTAGCAGGGGATTTGCCGATAATTCTGGAGATATTGGCAGATGTTGTTAAAAATAGTACCTTTCCCGCAAAAGAGTTGGAATTGCACCGCCAACAAACTTTAACTGATTTGCAACTGGAATTAGATGAGCCATCAGAAGTAGCCAGAAGAATATTTGTTCAGTCAATTTACCCGAAAAAACATCCTTTACATACCTTTCCCACAGAAGAGAGTTTACAGCAGATTCAGCGCCAAGATGTGATTGATTTCAAAGCTAAACATTATCGTCCAGATACGACAGTGTTGGCGCTGGTAGGAGATTTCGATCTAGACAAAGTGCGATCGCTCATTCAAAATGAGTTTGGTAACTGGCAAGTTAGCGGCCAAGCACCCACATTAAAATATCCCCCGGTATCAATGCCGGAGAAAATAGTCAGTGTCAACCCAGTCTTACCAGGTAAAGCCCAAGCTGTGACATATATGGGTTACACAGGTATTAACCGTTACGATCCTCGGTTTCATGCAGCCTTAGTATTGAACCAGATTTTGGGAGGGGATACCTTATCTAGTAGACTGGGTGCAGAAGTGCGCGATCGCCAAGGTTTGAGCTATGGAATTTATAGCTACTTCCATACTGGGAAGAATGCGGGCACATTTTTGATAGAAATGCAAACTAGTCCAGAAGATAGCAGTAAAGCGATCGCTAGTACTCGTCAAATACTACAGCAAATCCATCAACAAGGCGTAACTGCACTGGAAGTAGAAACAGCTAAACGCACCCTCATTAGCAACTACAACGTTTCCCTGGCAAACCCAGAAGAATTAACAGATAGAATTCTGATGAATGAGGTGTACGGACTAGATAAAGTAGAATTACATTCCTTTACTGACAAACTCCAGAAAGTAACCTTTGAGCAAGTTAATCAAGCGGCTCGTGAATTACTCCACCCAGATAAAATCGTAGTCGTGACTGCTGGGCCATCTGTGTTAGCAGAAAAAAGCATTAGGTAGAGATGGGCGCTGGGCATGGATAATAAAGAATAGGTAAAGCGGTTGTTACCGCTATCTATTAATTGTTCTTGCTCATCAGCATTGCCTTTTGAGGACTACCGATGAAAATTTACAACCATTTATACCAAATTGTAATTACATCTCTTACTTTACCAAACACTGCTTGGCTGCAAATATTACGTCGGAAGTACGTTATATTAACGTTGTTTCTCAGCTTAAATTTTATCGCTGCTACTCCAGCAATGGCAGCGAATTTATCTGGCGATTTGCTCAAGCAACCAGCCACAGAAATTACAATTAGCTTAGGTAATTTGGCTAACGAACTCAAGTTTGAGCCAAATCATCTAGAATTCGAGGCTGGTAAACGCTATCAACTCCGGCTTACCAATCCCAGCCAACTGAAGCACTATTTTACTGCTAAAGATTTTGCCGATGGCATCTGGACACAAAAAGTTCAAGCAGGCAAAGTAGAAGTCAAAGGAGCCATTCACGAACTGGAACTCAAGCCGGATGCTGAGGCAGAATGGGTATTTGTGCCTCTGAAATCTGGAACTTATGGCTTACGTTGTTCAATATCGGGACATACGGAAGCAGGTATGACTGGAGAAATTGCCATAAAAAATTAAAAATTCTTAGACTTAGTATTGAATAACCGTCTAATGTTTCAATTAAAGATAATTGAGCTAAATTCTATCGTGTGCAGCGAAAAATAAGTTAGAGCAATTTTGATTGAAGTCTAAAACATCAGGAGGAGGCTAATATGTTATTATATATACATTACGCAGCTAAACTGCAAGAATCCCTATCAGGGATTAAAATAACTTAAATTATAGATATTATTTCTCAAGTAATCTAGAGAAAGCATTCATACTTCATCGACAAAGCTACCAGTAATTATTAATTTCCTATGAACATTTTCAGTAACTTACTTTCTCAAACAACTCAGCCTGCAACATCAAAAAAAAAGGGACGAGGAATTGAAATTAAATCATCGCGTGAAATTGAAATCATGCGACAATCATCGGCAATTGTGGCAACTGTTCTCAAAGAAATTTCCGAGCTAGTAAAGCCAGGAATGACAACGGCTGATTTGGATGCTCACGCTGAAAAACGCATCCGCGAAATGGGGGCAACACCAAGTTTTAAAGGATACCACGGTTTTCCCGGTTCTATCTGCTCCAGCATTAATAATGAAGCAGTACATGGCATTCCTAGCCCGAAGAAAGTGATTCGCGTGGGAGATGTATTAAAAGTAGATACCGGCGCTTATTACCAAGGCTTTCATGGTGATTCTTGCATTTCAATTGCTGTCGGTGAAGTGACAGAAGAAGCTGCTAAATTAATTCGCGTCGCAGAAGAAGCTTTATTTAAGGGCATTGAACAAGTAAAAGCTGGTGTATACCTACTTGACTTAGCTGGAGCAATTGAAGACCATGTGAAAGCTAACGGCTTTAGTATAGTCGAAGAATTCACTGGACACGGTGTTGGTCGTAACTTGCACGAAGAACCTTCAGTATTCAACTACCGTACCCGCGAGATGCCAAATGTTAAACTTCGTGCGGGGATGACGCTGGCAATTGAGCCAATTTTAAATGCGGGTTCTAGACACACTCGGACATTATC
The DNA here is from genome assembly GCF_002245975.1 of Nostoc sp. 'Peltigera membranacea cyanobiont' 213. NCBI lineage: Bacteria > Bacillati > Cyanobacteriota > Cyanophyceae > Nostocales > Nostocaceae > Nostoc > Nostoc sp. 'Peltigera membranacea cyanobiont' 213. Next base: position 3,621 of record NZ_NOLI01000202.1, read on the forward strand.
TGACCGTTGGACGGCAGTCACCGTGGATAATTCTTTGTCGGCTCAGTTTGAGCATACAGTTTTGGTAACAGATACTGGTTATGAGATTTTGACTGACCGTTCTAAGGTGTAATTGTTAATGTTTGTAGTAAGTACTACCTTGCGGGAACGCTGCGCGAACAGTCCTTAGAAAACAAGGACTAAAGTCCTTACTACCAACTTACTTCTCAATCAATTAAAACTTGATACTCATCGGAGCGATAAGAACCATTTATAAAGTAAAGCTTAAATTGTAGGGTGCGTTAAAGCAGCGCGTAACGCACCGGTAAATATTGTGCGTTACGGCTAAATTAGACTTTCTCAAACCTTCAAATTCCTACACAGCCATAACACACCCTAACTTTTTATTTACTTTATAAATAGGTTCTAACTGCTATATTTCGCTGATAGACGCATAATTAGTTTTATAAATATTAAGTGTTTCCTTAGCTTGTATAGAGACAGACGTACTATTTGGAATTGCTTCTAATAAACTGATTGCTTGTTTCCATTTGTCTTGTGCCTGCTGCCGAATTAGTGGCGAATGAGGCGATTTATTGAAAAATAAATTAGCTTCTATCGCTAGTTTTTGGGCTGATTCAAAGTTGTTTAAAGCTTTCTTTTCAATTATGACTCTTTGAGTGATAGATTTATAGTTAATTCGATAGTAAGCTAATTTGTTTTTTGCTCTATCAGAAACCGATGTTTTATCATGAATACTATCTAACAAGATTATTGCCTGATGCCATTTAGTTTCGGCTTGTTGCCAGACTTTTAGAGGATGTGGTGGTTTTTGAACTAAAGAAGCTGCTTCCATACCAAGTTTTTGAGCAGATTTAAACTTAGCTAAGGCACTCCCTTCTTGAATTAAACTTAGATTAGTCTGTTGCCATTGGTGGCTTTGCTCCTTAAGTTTCCAACCACCAAAACCTAAAATTACTAAACTTGAAGCTATAATCAAAGCTGAACGGACTATTTTTGGTGTCGATAATTTTGGTAATTTCTCTACATGCTGGCTAATAATTGGTTTATTACTACTTTCTTCTTCAATCTTTTTTAGGGCGTGTTCTGCTTGTTCTTTTAAAGTTTCACTATGAAGAATTAAAGCAGCAATTTTATCTTTAAAATAATCACAATCATTAAGAATATCCGTCAATTCTTGAAATTTACCATCACTTGATATAATTAATTCGTGGTCATCGTCTAACCATTCTAAAGCAAAACCAGATTTGCCAAAGAAAGCAGACACCCCTAATAAAATATTTAATAAACTACGACTATTTTTAATAGTGTCAAAAATATAATTTAACTTTTGTTGTAATTCTACTAACTCTTTTTGATAATTACTAATTTTTGTAATTTGATGTCCTAAAATATGATAATTTTCAAGGACTAAGTTAATTTTTAAACCCTCAGTAATTAACTGAAATTGGGCGGATAAGCTGAGATGATTAATGTCAAAATTTAGTTGATTGACCAAACGATCGTCACTGAGAATATCACCAGCTATTGCCTGCAAAAAATAACCCCACTCAATCCAGCCATCGATTTTGGATTGTAAATCAGTTAATGATATTTTAGTTTTTGAATGTCCAAATTTTTCTGCGATCGCTGGCTCTAATAATCCAACACTAGCTACAGTATTTATTCGCGGAAGTGTAGCGATCGCAGAATTTTTGATATTATCAAATTTTAATTCTTGAATAATTATTTTCTTAATATTGCGTAGTTGCTCTTGAGCATTATCGATCGAGATAATTTGTTCCATGATTTCATTAGAATCGCCAATAGTCAGTTTTAAACTCTGAATTAGTGTTGGCAATTCACTAACAAGTATTTCTAGGTTAGCCATAAATACCTCTTAGGGATTTGTCGAAAGTTTATACGAAACAATTAAAATGGCTTGAGTCAGAACATAACCACATCTGTTGCATCTGAGCATCCTAGTTGAGTGACAAAGCTTAGGAGCTATAAAATGTATAATTCCCGTAAATCCTGCTAAAGTAACAATTTCAGTTTAAAAATCCCAGAGAAAGACAAAATTACCCATTCACTAACTTATGAATGAAGTTGATTTAGCATTTACCCCCGCACTAGAGTTGGCGCAATTAATTCGTCGCCGAGAAGTGTCACCCCTAGAGTTGGTGGAAATATATTTAGAACGGATTGGACAGTTAAATCCCCAATTAGGAAGTTATTTTACGGTGACGGCAGAATTAGCGATCGCAGATGCCAAAGCCAAAACAGAATTATTGACAACTACCTCAGAATTACCGCCATTTTTTGGCGTGCCAATTTCCATTAAAGATTTGAATGCTGTAGCTGATGTTACGTGTACTTATGGTAATCCAGCATTACTGAACAATATCCCTAATTATGATGATGGTGTTGTAACGCGGATTAAGCAAGCTGGGTTTACTATTCTTGGGAAAACAGCCACTTCCGAATTAGGTTCATTTCCATACAGCGAACCTACGGGTTTTCCGCCAGCGAGAAATCCGTGGAATTTAGAATATACCCCTGGTGGTTCCAGTGGTGGCGCGGCGGCAGCGGTAGCAGCAGGATTATGTGCGATCGCTCAAGGTTCTGATGGCGGCGGTTCGATTCGCGGCCCTGCGGCTTGTTGTGGTTTGGTAGGAATCAAACCATCCAGAGGCAGAGTGAGTAAAGCACCCGTCGGCGAACGCCTCGCTGGAATTGCCGTCAACGGCCCCATCGCCCGAACTGTGGCTGATGCTGCTGCCCTTTTGGATGCCATAAGTGGCTATGTCACAGGCGATCCTTACTGGTTGCCAGATCCCGAACCATCATTTCTCGCCGCCACTCAGACAAAACTTGGTGCTTTGCGAATTGCCTTTGACACTAGCATTTCTCCTTTGGGAGAAGCTGATGCCAACTGTCAGCAAGGTGTCCGTCAAACAGTCCAGTTATTAGAACAACTCGGCCATGAAGTTGAACAGAAATCTCCAGATTTTAGCGGTTTAGTCGAACCATTTCAAATCGTTTGGCAAGCTGGAGTAGCTGCGGCGGGACTTCCGGTTGAAGCCTTACAACCAATGAATCGCTGGCTATTTGCACGCACAGGTTCTGTCGCTGACTATCTGAAAGCAGTTTCCCAAATGCAGATAATAGCACGGCAGATTGTGGCGTTTTTTGATACCGTTGATGTGCTGGTATTGCCAGTTTATCTGCATTCACCTATCCGCGTGGGGGAATGGGCTTCGCTGAGTCCAGAAGAGACATTCCAAAATATTATTGAGTGGGTTGCCCCTTGTCCCCCTGCCAATGCAACTGGACAACCTGCGATCGCAATTCCTGTAGGCTTTGATAGTAAGGGTTTACCCATGAGTGTGCAGCTAATTGGTAAACCTGCGGCTGAAGCTACACTCATCAGCCTAGCAGCACAATTAGAAGCAGCTAACCCTTGGATTCATCATCGTCCAGCCTTGGCAATATCAGGCTAATTATGCAGGCATCCCTGGAACAACTTTCGCAAATTATTGTGTTTGCAGGTTTAGAAACAGCAGACAAAGTAAGTTTGCAACCTTACACTCAGGTGCAACGCCATCGCAAAGGAGAGATTATTCTCCATGAAGGTGATGCTTTACCAGCAAAACTCTATGCTGTTGTCAGTGGAGCAATTCAAGTTACCAAAACAGCAATGAAGGGGAAAGAAACAATTCTCCGCACCTTAGCTGCTGGGGAAATTTTTGCGGCTCCTGCTTTATTAGGAAATGGAATATCCCCGGCAACTATAACTGCTGAATTTGATTGTGAAACTCTCACTGTAGAACGAGATGCTTTATTAAAAGCGATTGGGCAAAATCCTGAAATTGCATTACGAATGCTGATGGTTTTTAACAGTCGAATTCAGCAATTTCATGAAACAGTCCACGGATTAGTTTCTGAAAGAGCGATTGTTCGCCTTGCCAGATTAATTCAATATTTTGCTGCTGAATCGGGAACTGAATTAAGTCCACAAGGCGAGTGTTTAAAAGTCAAGTTGTCTTATTATCGCATGGCTCGAAGTAGCGGCATTACTTACGAAGAATGTGTGCGGTTGATTAAAAGTCTCAAGTCAGTAATTAGCTATCATCGGGGTGGGACGATTATTATACTTGATACTGAAAGATTACATGCGGTTGCCTCTGGAGATATAGATTAGGTTTGAGATAAATAGCTCATAGAAGCAGAATTACTTCGCTTTCCACTCTTGCTCAAGGATAGCGTAAAGAAAATTATCATACCATCTGCCTTTAATTAACTCTTTTTCCAGCAGATGTCCCTCACGTCGCATACCAATTTTTTCTAATACCCTTACAGAAGCAACATTCTCTGCAACACACCAAGACCAGATCCGATGCATTCCCAGTTCTTCAAAGCCAAACTTTAAAATTGCCCGTGCTGCTTCTGTTGCATAACCTTGTCCCCAAAACTGAGGATTTAATTCATAACCGATATTTGCTTCCCGCAGTTCAGAATCGTTTACACGGATGCCACAATTGCCAATAAGCTGATTTTCTTCTTTAAGGACAACAACTAACTGAAACTTTGTTCTTGGTTGCTCTTTTTGCTCACCAATAAACATCTGGATAAATTCGGAAACATCCTTCTGTGTGCGATGCGTCCAATAACTGTAACGCAAGTACAAAGGATCGGATTGATAGGCAAAAACCGCTTGCCAATCTGCCTCTACAAAGTCACGCATTAGCAAGCGGTGTGTTTCTAAGATCATGTCTTTTCTCTATGTGCTTATTGGAGTGTACCAATAAGCACATAGAGTTTGAGTACAGCCTTGTCAATAGTTATACAAATTCTGGATGAAGATGCACTAAACCATAAGTACAAGAAAGAAAAACGAACCGCAAAGGACGCAAAGAACACAAAGAAAGAAGTTAAAAGGGTTTGGCGCAGCCTCACAAAGAATTGGTATTTGGGGAATGATTAAGTTGCCCGATCAATTTTTTGCACTTCTTCATCAGATAGGTTCACATTGATAGTTTGTGTTGAGTCTTCAATGCTGGAAACCTTGCTAGCTCCAGGAATTGGCAAAATAGCGGGCGACTTAGAACGCAACCAAGCTAGAACGATATTATATAGTGACACACCTTTTTCTTTAGCTAAGTTAGCGATCGCAGGGATATTTTGCAAATCCTGATGGCGATATCTACCACCAAAGGGACTCCAAGGCAAAAATGTCAATCCTTGCTGTTCGCAATACTTCAACACTCCATCATTTTCTGGTTGTCGTTGCCAAGGGCTGTATTGATTCTGCACTGAGACAATATCTACTACATCTCGCGCCTGCTTAATTTGTTCAACGGAAAAGTTAGAAACTCCCACAAACCGAATCAAACCTGCCTCTACTGCTTCTTTCACAGGCGCAAGAGATTCTTCAATGGTGTAATTAGGATCGGGAGAATGGTATTGCCAAACATCGATGGGTTTATCACCACCCAACGCCTCAAAACTAACTCGAATTGTTTCGCGTAAATGTTCTGGCTTGCCGTTTTGTGTCCAGTTTCCATCGGGGCGCATTAAACCGCCTTTTGTTGCCACAATTACTTGGCTAATATCGCCTTTGTAACTAGCAAGCGCCTTGTGAATTAGTCGCTCATTGTGGTGTTTTTCTGACTCATCTTTGCAGTAAGAGTCAGCAGTATCAATAAATGTGATACCCAAATCCAGAGCATGATGAATAACTTCGATTGATTGCGATTCGGGAGGGCGATTAGAGATTGACATGGGCATACCACCCAAGCCAATCGCACTCACAAAGACACCAGTTTTTCCTAGTTGTTTGGTTTCCATGCTTCTAGCTATAGCTTTCTGCCCTAATTATCTACCAGCAAGCCAAAGCTTATTTAGCAATTGATAATAAATCCTCCCTAGTACTTAGACTTAGCGATCGGTGAATGGATTGCCAAGGGCATACTCTACTCAAGGCTTAAGTATTCTATATACAGGCACTGATGAAAATTGTAGAGGAAACCCGTACTAGATTGCAGCTAAAGCATAGACCAATCAGATATTGGTTTATCGGGTGTTGCATTTTTACTATCTGTTTAGGCTTTTTAATTTACTGCTTATTTTTTGAGGCTGCTTCAGTTAGTCTCAATTGCGATCGCGTCTCGCCAACTCAAGTTAACTGTGAATTGAGGCGGTTTAATTTGCTGGGAAGTATGGAGAAACTCAAAATCTTTGACCCCAGAGAAGCATATATTCTGACAAAGACTACTAGCAAAGGGGGGAGAACTTATCAAGTTATAATTGTGACTCCATTTCAAGACTTTCCTCTTTTATCCCATGTTAGCTATGAAGAGGATCGGGAATTTACCTTGAAAACTAACGATTTTATCAACTCTAGGCAAACTTCTCTATTTGTACAGCAAAATCAGCGAAATTATTTATTTTTCTTAAATTTATCTATATTAATTATTATGGCGATCGCAGCTTATTTTGGAACCTCACCTGTAACTATCTGCACTTTCTATAAGAGTATCGATCGGGTATTTATCGAACGGAAAAGCCTGCGTGGCAACCAAGTTATTGAATATCCACTAGAAAGTATTTTGCGTTTTGATATCCAAGAAAAGCAATATAAATACTCTAAGCTTTATCGGGTTGTAATTATATTAAAATCTTTCAAAGAAATCCCAATTAATCCACAATATACTGATGAAAGTAGCATCAGATATGCAGTCTCTAGAATCCACTCATTCCTCAAGTTTTAACATTACTGCGAGCCGTACAGATAATTTTCCCATTCGCTTGTACTACTACTTGTAACTTAAGCGGAGCCGGACACGCTCCGCCTCTGGTATATGCTGTTTCTTTTTCCTACTGTAAAACTTTTTTTAAGACGTTCAATCGGACTTTCTTCAACATCAACCGTTACTATAGGATTACTATTTGCTTTTTGAACGAAATTAGGTATTGTAGAGGAGCCAGTGCGTTGCGGTGAATCCAGCGCTGTAGG
>NZ_NOLI01000203.1:0-10434 GCF_002245975.1 Nostoc sp. 'Peltigera membranacea cyanobiont' 213
AAACCCTTGTGATTGCTTCACTTCGCTTTGCTACGTTCGCAATGACATAGTTATAAATTTTCCCACCCACCTACTTAACTTCAAGACATTTTGCCTACGAGACGGTGCGCGAACAGACGGAAATTATTTAAACTCCGACTGAAATTGGGGCTGGGGATTAGCCTTGAGCAGGCAGATTTTTAGGCATTGCAAGCAGAACTTGGATATATTTGCTTCTACAATCTTCAGAAAAATTCAGAGAAAGTTCTTTGTATTGAGCTTCATCAAACTGATTTGATTTTGAATATCTACTAAGTAGTCCCTGATAACCAACAAAAGCAAGTTCATTAATTAAGATTTGACAAAACTCGCCCTCAAAGTATCCTCCATGTACGTTGATATACCGTGTAAATTTAAAAAAGTATGCACCACACAATTTAACATAGTCAAAAAAATTGAGAGCAGATTGTTTTTGAGAGAAACTAACAATTCCTCTCTTTGATATTTCTGTATCAGTGCAATCAGTATAATCAGTGCAATCAAAATATGTAAAAGAGTCTGCAATAGCGTTCTCATCAAGTTGATCGTTATTATTCAGGCAATGTAAACTCTTACGCTCGTTTGAGGATGCTCGGATTTCAAGACATTCAGAAGGAGGAGCAAGGTTAGTAAAATCGCCATTTTGACAATTGACTATACCATAATCATTTAGTTGCAATTTTTTCTGATTACGAGCAACAGTTATGTTACCTAATTTATATCCTCTATCCCTAGTTTTAGCTGGAAAACTAAAATAATTAGCAAGGGGTGAAGCCAAACGTAATGCTAAATCAGCTTCGTTAGAAAATATATAGGCTTCTTCACAACGCTTCAATGAAGATTTCAGAAAATTAGCTCTAGAAGTTAAGATCGATTCCACAGGAATATCTGGTGCAACAAGCACCAATCTTCCTAGACTAAATACATCACCAATTTTAGAAGAAGCTTTCTCATTAAGTGCTTTAGGGTCAAATACATCAGAGAGAATGCGAATCGTCTGAGTTGCGACTTCACAACCTAAACTATGGGCAATAAATGATACTTTGATTCTGACGTTTTCCCAATTTTTATTAGGATATTTATCTAATATTTCCTTTTGTAAATCTTGGAAGAATCTTACTAAATCTAGCACACCATAATTACTAGCCCGAAAGCGATCGCGAGGGTAAGCTGTAAGACGAAGAATGATTAGTGCTAAAATCATACCGATCAAAAATCCGAAGATAACGATGAAAAATATTAACCACGGATGAGGATTTTTGATAAATAGACTGAAAATTGCACCAAACAACCAAGCAAAAAAAACCAAGACTAATCCATTCGGGATGATGCGTAAAGAATCTGTTGCTTTTGCTATGTGTCTTATCCAAAGTCCAAGCCCAGATCCAAGGAGAATAATTAACACAGATGTTAAAAGAAAATTCGATGCAGCATTTGTCCAGAGTGTTAAGATAATAGCTATTAAACCAAATATAAGGGAAGTAATTAATATTCCCACAATTAAACTTGGTAGTGATTCTAAGTAATTCCCAGTTTGAAATAAAGGAGTTTCAGCAGGCCAGCGATAGCCAATAAGTACACAATTGCGATTGTCAAGTGTAAGTCTTGAATCTCCTGAATTGGCATATTTGTGGGCTTTCTCATAGCGGGTTATTGCGTCTTTTTCAGAATTAGCATAGCCATGTATATGAAAGACTAATTCCGGTCGATCGCTCTTAATGAGATACTCAGCAATTTCCTTGATTTTATCTACATTATCATTGTGCTGTTGAGGTTCAGGTGGATCTTCAACATTAATAGTTGCACTACTTCTTACATAATAGCCAGGTAATTTAGAAGAAATACCTTTTTGAAGACGCTCAATGGTATACGCTAATTCTGGATTTGACATATAATTAATATTATATATATTTCAATATCTTTTTATGAAGATAAAAATACTTCATTAGCAATGATTAGCATAGCTAAAATTTGCTTACATATTACATTAAGTTGAATTAAGTAGGTCGGTCTGAATATTTATCATCAGGTTCAGGCAGGAAGCAGAAGGCAGGAGGCAGGAGGGAAGAGGGTTTTAGTTCACTTAACTTTTGTTAAGATAGTTTGGTTTTTTCTAGATGTTCTACTTAATTATAAAAATCAAATTTACAAAATTTAATTTATCTATATACAAAAAATGATTTTTTAAATCGTATTTTTCCCTAGAGTATTGCTGGATTGTTAAAATTATTTGCTGGAGCCAATAATTCGTACAATGCGGGTGTCAATAACTAGCAGTTACTGTTTGGACTGAAATCACTTCCTGTTGTGGCGGATATTCTGACAGATAATGTAACTCCCTTCCCTTGTAGGGAAGGGGCTGGGGGTTAGGTCTTAATTTACGCAGAAACTAAACGGCGTAAAGATTCAGCACGGCGTTTCGCAATAGGGTTATTTGGATCGAGCTTTAGTGCTTCTTCGTAGCTTTGTAACGCCTGAGTAGTTAATTTTTTCTTCTCATAAGCGTGTCCAATATTATTCAACCCTGTTACGTAGTCTGGTTTCGATTTCAGGGCTTCTTTATACTGACGAATTGCGAGGTCATATTGCTCTTGGGTAAAATAAATATAACCCAGCCCGTTATAAATAGGGGCAATATTTTCTTCTTCCTCTTCTTCGGCAGCTTTCAGAGCTTTTTGAAACAGTGCGATCGCTTGGGAATACAATTTTTTTTCTGAATAAATACTGGCTAACTCATAATATTCTTGAGTCGTACCCTTTTCTTTCTCTAACTTCTTTCGCAATTTCGCAAAGGAGCCTTCAATTTTGCGAGTTTTGAAAATCTGGCGAAGAACACTCACGGCTGCAATTGTGAGTATAACCACCAAAATTGAGAGATAAACAACGGCTAGACTGTTATCCATTTCTGCAAATACAAATATTAAAAGTTGGTTCTGTAATCTATTATCAGCTTATTGGGCATGAGGAAGATAATTCTTCACTCCTAACTCTTGTACAGACGCGATTAATCGCGTCTTTTACGGCAAACCCCAATATTCAGAGCGTTGCTGGAGCCAACCTTGTTCTAAATAACGAGCGATCGCTAGATTAACATTGCGTCTTAATTCATCGTACTGCAACCCTTTGGGCGTAACTACAGACAAGGGTTCAGTTGAGAGCTTAGTTGGCAATAGCCGATATTGAGGATATTGTTGCACCCAACCGCTTAGAACGGTAGCATCTGCGGCAAAGGCTACAGCGGCATTACTTTCTATTTGCTCTCGCGCTTCGTCATAAGAATTTACTCCTACCAACTCGGCGTTTGGCAGATAAAACCGCACTTTAGCAATAGTGCTGGAGTTGTTGAGTACAGCAATTTTTTGTTTTGTCAAATCATTCAACTGCTGCACAGATGTATCTTTTGTAACTAATACAGTGCCATCCAAATAGTAGGGAACACTGAAACTAACTATCCGGCTGCGTGACTCGGTTGCTGTCACCCTAGCGATCGCAAAATCAACTTTCTTGTCTAAGACTACAGACAGGCGATCGCGATTCGCTACAGGTTTCAATTTGACAGCATCTGCTTTCCCAACCAAGTCAAGTGCTAATCGCTGTGCCAAGTCAATTTCAAAGCCTTGCAAATTGCCACTGGCATCTTTGAATCCCAAGGGACGCAAGTTATCTTTGATAGCTACAGTGAGATAGCCGCGCTGCTGAATTTCTGACATTTCGGCGGCAGATGCAGTGAATCCTATCCCCACTATGGAAAAGCAACATATCCAAAAAATAGTGGCGGATAACACCAGATGTAACCGAGTAATTACTTGCCATCTGTTACATCTGTTATGCATCCGTGGCCACCTTTATCCTTTAGCTTGAACTGCTAGTTCAGCGACTTTGCCAAAGCTAGCTGGATCGAGGACTGCTAATTGTGCCAACATCTTGCGATTTAGTTGGATATCAGCTTTTTTCAAGTTACCGATCAACTGGCTGTAGCTCAAGCCGTGTTGTCTTGAAGCAGCGTTAATGCGGGTGATCCAGAGACGACGAAAATCGCGCTTTTTCTTTTTGCGATCGCGGTAGGCACTCCGTAGCGCCTTCATTACTTGTTGGTTGGCAGTTCTAAACAGAGTTGAGTGAGAACCGCGAAAACCTTTAGCTAGTTTGAGAATTTTACTGCGGCGCTTCCGAGCTACATTACCGCGTTTTACCCGTGTCATAACTTATTTCCTGAAGGACTTACAAATATGGGAGCATCAAGCGCACGTTGAGTTCATCGCGTTCATGTACAAGGGCGGTTTTGGACATGCTACGCTTTTTGTCGGAAGATTTGTGTTCTAAAAGGTGGCTTTTGCCAGCTTTCCGACGGACGATTTTACCGGTGCCTGTGGCACGGAATCGCTTCGCTGCGGCTTTACGAGTCTTGAGTTTAGGCATGGTATAGCTTTAATTCGACACGATCCATTATTATACTAATAAAATTGTTTGAATGGAAATATTTTGCTTTTCGGAGCGATACCTGCGGCGGGTTACGCCTACGCTTCGTCAAATGCAATTTTAAGGGATATCCTCACTTAAAAAAACTGTCTCTAAATTTCGATAACCACTGACAATACGTACAACTTCGACACCGCCATCAATGGGGCGATAAAATATCAAATAATCTTCTACAGGGAAACTCCGTAAAGCGCTAGCAAAATTATCGCAACTTTGCCCCATATTAGGAAAATCAGCCAACAGTTTACACTGCTGTTTAATTTTTTCGTTGAATCTTCGAGCTGCATCAGGATTAAAGCGGGCAATATAGCTGCTTATTTCTTTCAAATCTAATCTAGCTGAAGGCGCTAAAATACACCTACTCATTATTTAGCAGCCTCAGCTTGTTGCATTTGGGCTTCAGCGCGTCGAATGTCTTCCTCTATTTCTGCAAATACCTCTTCACCATCAATTCCTTCACCACGTTCGAGTTCTTCGATACCAACTTGGATTTTAGCTTTCAATTCTACTAGACGCTGATCTCGAATGCGATCGCGTTCTTCTAGCAATCTCAATGCTTCACCCATGACTTCACTAACTGAGTGATATTTCCCACTACTAACCTTATCCTTAACCAACTGCTCCAGTTCTGGGGTCAAAGATATATTCACAACTATTACCTCATTCCATTTACCCTATATCCTAACCGACAGGGGTTAGAGCAAGATTAAAATAATTCGTAATTCGTAATTCGTAATTCGTAATTCGTAATTCGTAATTAAGTTTTGCAATGGGGATTTTAACCCCAACGCAAAACTTTTCGCTTGTTATAAGCGAGGGACTTAGACCACTCAAAAATGTTAAAGATCACCAAGAAAGACAATTACGCGCGAGCGTTTCACCAATAATTACGAATTACGAATTACGAATTAATTCGCGGCTGTTTGGGCTTCTTGATAAACTATTTCTTGAAACTGGATCATATCTTTTTGCGGATCGGCGTGGCTAACTTTCACTACTATCTGTTCGCCCAAGTTCACAGAACGCTTGAAAACCATTGGTAACTGCAAACCCAAATCTTCGATCAAAATTAGGGCTAAGTTACTGTCTTCGCGCAGCCACATCAACACTGTTACCTCCCAAGTTTCCTCTGGATGGCGGCGTAAATACTCTAGAGCATAATATCTATTAGTTTGCCGTTCTACCATCGTCACCTCTTGGGTGATGCTGGTGACAGTCATCATCACTTCTTTAAGTTGATCTGCGGAAAATGGCAGAACTTCACCGCGCAAATGGGCTTTAAGTTGGAAGTGGGTAAGCAAGTCACTGTAGCGGCGGATGGGAGAGGTTGCTTGGGTGTAAGTATCCAAACCCAAACCAGCATGACGCAAAGGCGTAATGCTCATTTCACTCTTGGGCATACAACGACGCATAGCGCAAGCGCGAACGAATCCGGCGGGAAGTAACAATAATTCTTCTTCTGAGGGTAATTCCGGTTGGGGCTGACCGCGAAAGGGCAAAGGTATGTTATGAGCTTTACCATAACGAGCCGCAACTTCACCGGCGACAATCATCATTTCTGCGACTACTTGCCGTGATGGGGAATCGTCCAAAATGTCAATATGGATCTCTTCACCTTTGACTTTGATCGTTGCTTCGGGCATGGTGATACTAATTGCCCCTTGAGCGTAACGCCAAGCTTTGCGTTTTTGTGCCCAAGTTGCGATCGCAGCAATTTCTGGTTCTGCCTGTACCCGTAATTGTAGCATTTCATCTACATCTTCGTAGGTGAGGCGATAAGTCGGCTTAATAGAACTGGTATGAATGCTATAATCTTCAACTCCCCCAGTTGTGCCTAAAATAATTCCAAAACTGAGGGCGCAACAAACCCTTCCCTGGATTAGACTCATTGGCCCAGTTGCCAATACCTCTGGGAACATAGGAATCATCCCCGTAGGTAAATAAACTGTACTACCCCGCTTTCTGGCTTCTAAATCTAATTCACCTTCCGGCACTAACCATCTAGTGGGATCGGCGATATGCACCCACAGGCGCTCCCGTCCATCGGGCATGACTTCCCAACTTAGACCATCATCGATCTCTGTGGTAGTTTCATCATCAATGGTGTAGACCTTGAGGTGAGTCAGATCGAGGCGGTTTGTATCTGAGTCAATCGGCGGGAAATCCAAACGCTGTTGCGCCACTTCTAATACCTTATTAGGAAATTGAATCGGAATTGAAGAACGACGCAGGAACAAGTTTTCATAAGGACTCCAGCAACCCAAATCTACTAATAGTTGAAAGGCCCCTTGAGGCGTTGTGGGCCGTCCCAGCATGGTCATAGTTTCTAATACTGGAGCGCTGGGCGGATAAGCGCGAGCTAAGGAGTCATAATTAACTCCCGTCCGCACTGTGTCAGCAAGCAACGCTGCGTATTTTTCGAGACCTTCTAGGCGTTGGCGATCGTGGCGCTGCCACTCTACTGCTTCACCTTTGAGTGCCTGTTCTACACGAGTTAAAAATTCCTGCTGTCCTTTAGCTTTTAATGCCTCTACTTCCATCTGGTGTTTGCGTTCTGCCACCTGAGCAGCAGTTCGCGGCTCATAAGCGTCTCCTTTTTGCTTGAAATAGAGTTTGTCGTCTGATAACAAGCAATGGGCGGCGTAACAATGAGGTGCGGCTGATTCCGAAAACAGCAGATTCGCCATCAGTTGTGGGGTGACTGTTTCCCCATCCTCAACCAGTAATTCCCAAGCTATCTCTAAGCTAGATGGGTCTAGATAAGGGTTGACTTGCTGTAAAAAGCTGGCAATCTCTGAGGGCTTGTAGGTCTGTCCGGTAACTGTATAAGTTATTTGTCTCGGCGCGAGGCTGTGGGACTGATCACGGTCATCTACCACAAACCATCGGGTTTTACCGTCTGGGCGTTCTACGATCCCCAAACGGCGATCGCCTTGAACCCTAAATTCAACTAGCGTCCCCTTCTCCACAACTCTCGCACTCTAATTTTGGTGAACAGTTTAAATAGTTTCAAGTTAGGAGTTAGGAGTTAGGAGTTTTGATTCTTAACTCCTGTACAGACGCGTAGACGCTCGAAGAGCGGCTTCTCCTAAGAGTATAATCGCGTCTCTCCTGTACAGACGCGATTAATCGCGTCTCTCCTCTTTTTAGCCTTCCGCATTGATAAATGGCAACAAAGCCACAATCCGCGAACGTTTAATTGCTAATGTCAACTCTCGCTGTTGCTGAGACGTTAGTCCAGTAATCCGACGTGGCAGTATTTTACCCCGCTCGGTGACAAACTTACGTAATAAATCAACATCTTTATAATCGATTGGATCTCCTGGCTTGATCGGAGAAAGACGACGACGGAAATAACTCATCTCTACTTAATTTCCTTGTGAACGGTATGTTTGTTGCAGTGGGTGCAGAACTTTTTCAGTTCTAGCCGGTTGGTGGTGTTGCGGCGATTCTTGGTGCTGGTATAACGTGAAACACCAGCCGAACGCTTATCTGAATTTGTCCGACACTCGGTACACTCTAGTGTCACAATAATGCGGGCACCTTTACTCTTAGCCATAATCTTACAAACAGTGGAGCCTGAAGAGATTTAACACAAATGACTATCTTCTCACATTCCGCCGCATATTTTCAACTAATCTTTTAACTTTTATATCAAGTGAGTAGCCACGACGCGACGAAACCATGAAAGTTTTACAATAGCGATCGTGTAAAGCCTGCCGCATCTGGGTATCAGAGAGGGCAGTGCCACAATCAATTGCTAGGGGAAGTACTAGCAGTATAGCAGTGGGATTGGCTCTAATATTGCTTAGGGCAATTGACACTAAAAGCGCACCCAAGCCGATAATCGCTTCTCGCTTCACCAATGAAGGCAAATCTGGGATTCTGCCCACTACTTCCCCGTCTTCGACTGACAACACCTTTAAATCGAATGCCCAACGCCCTAAACTTTGCCCTTGATTGTTGTATGGCACTAGCACCCGCAAAACCAGCCAAAATATCACAAAAACTAGGATTTCCAAAAATTGAATCCCGATATCGCCGCCTCCTAGTAGGGAACTGACTAACCAGACACCAAGGAAATCAAGTCCTAATGCCATACCTCGTCGCCCAATTTCAGCCTTGGGATAGTGTTTTTGGGGAAGTCGTTCGATAGTCATACAAAATAGGTATTTTTATTTAGGGATTGGGGAATAGCGATCGCTCCTGTTTTTTATATTAAGGTGATGACTTGGGTTTGGCGTTTAAACTCTGTTGTACATAAAAGTTCCATAATCAGCGCCCTGATGTTGCCCAACCCACAAAAGTCTGTTTTTGAGAAGTATTGTATTGTATGAGAAACTATTTGGAAGTTGTATCTATGACACATCTGTTTACTAAAAGAGCTATTAGGATGGTGGCGACTATTGCTTTAGTGTTAGCGATCGCTATAAGCACTCACAACCTAGCTGATGCTGCTGAGTTCAACTTTAACTGGAAGGGAGACACAGGTTATTCAGCCAAAGGTTCATTTAACTACGATACAACAACTGCTCCAAGTGTCATTTCGGAAGCAGGTTTGGGAACTACGAAGAACTTGCAGTCTCTCTCAATTTCTTTCTTCGATCCATTTAGTACTCTCATAAATAGTTTCACTCCAGTACTTAGTGGTGTATCTAATTACAGCTTTTTGAGATTTAACTTTGATAGCACTAAAGAGCAAATCTTTGGCCCCTTTGATATTGGCAAGGATGATGGACTTCCTGGCGACACATGGCTGAATAATAATCTCGCACTTATAGATGAAGGTTTTAGCGATGAGGTTATAGCTAAAGAATTTGGTTTTAACAATAGAGATGCAGCAGGCACAAAGCAAATACTAGATTTGAGCAACAATTCCGTTCAGGTATCCAAAGTCCCCGAAGGAAGCATAATTATCGGTTTACTAGCAGTGTGTAGTTTGGGATTTACCGCTTATAAAAATCTAGACAAAGCTACCCAAGAGTAGACTCAGTGTTACTTTACAGGGATAAAAGAAAAAGTCGGAGGCGATCGCTATGGTATCAGTCAGCGATGCACAAGCAATTATTTTAAATTTAGTCCAACCGTTGGATTGTCAACGGGATATAGAAGCCGTAGATTTATTGACAGCCGATAGCCGGATTTTAGCAGTGCCTGTCACCAGTCCGTTAGATTTTCCCCATTGGGATAATTCGGCAATGGATGGTTATGCAGTTCGCTACGAAGATGTGCAGCACTCTAGCGCCGAACAACCCACCGTTTTAGAAATTGTTGAAGATATTCCGGCTGGATATCAACCCAAATCTACGATTCAACCAGGGGAAGCCGCACGGATTTTCACAGGTGCGGTGATTCCAGCAGGTGCGGATACTGTAGTTATGCAAGAGAAGACACGCCGCGAGGAAAACCGCGTGTATATCCTGGCTGCACCAAAACTAAAAGAATTTGTCAGACACAAAGCATCTTTTTACCAAGCTGGAACACAACTATTACCAGCCGGAATTAA
Source organism: Nostoc sp. 'Peltigera membranacea cyanobiont' 213 (assembly GCF_002245975.1). Lineage (NCBI taxonomy): Bacteria > Bacillati > Cyanobacteriota > Cyanophyceae > Nostocales > Nostocaceae > Nostoc > Nostoc sp. 'Peltigera membranacea cyanobiont' 213. The sequence continues at coordinate 10,004 of NZ_NOLI01000203.1, forward strand.
GTTAAATGCCTCAGAAATTGCTGTATTAGCGGCAGCACAATGTCCGCAATTAAGTGTTTACCGCCGTCCACGTGTGGCAATTTTTTCGACTGGTGATGAGTTGGTGAGTATCGAGCAAGCGTTGCAACCAGGGCAAATTGTCGATTCTAATCAGTATGCGTTGGCAGCTTTGGTAAAGGAAAGTGGCGCAGAACCATTACTGTTAGGGATTGTGAAAGACGATCCAGTTAGTTTGGAGAAAGTTATTGCTCATGCTGTTGCGATCGCTGATATAGTTCTCTCTTCTGGCGGTGTCTCAGTAGGAGATTATGATTATGTTGAAAAAATTTTACAGTCCCTAAGCGCAAAAATCCACATTCGCTCTGTGGAAATGAGGCCAGGTAAACCCCTCACCGTTGCCACCTTCCCCATTACCCAGTCCCCAGTCCCCA
>NZ_NOLI01000204.1:0-10431 GCF_002245975.1 Nostoc sp. 'Peltigera membranacea cyanobiont' 213
CCCTCTTCTGGGCGACTATAGCCCATAGACAAGGTTTATTTTCTTTGCACTATGCCCCAATGGAATTAAGAGAAATCCTCTCACCCTTGTGGCAGCGACAACCAGTAGTTTTAATTGGCAGTGCCATAGAACCAGAAACTGAGGCTCCTCTTTTTCGACAGCGCCTTGGTTTGGAAGATTTAACTTGTCTGAAGTTTTCTTCGGAGAGTCAAGCGGAAGCAATTCAACTGTATGTACCCTATAAATTGCCTCTACCTAACACGCCAGAATTTCAAGCGGCATTTATTCACAAAGTCCGCACACTGGTTTGTCTGAGTGCTACAGCACCAGGGTTAACGGTTGTTTTGGTGGGGGATGTACCACTCAAGGCTCAAGTAGCAACAATTTTGGCTTCAGAGTTTGGTTCGCGGGTGCAGGTAGAAAAAACTTGTTTAGATGAAAATGGTATTTTGATTAGCGGTTGGGAATTTTGGCGAGAACATCAGCGAGTTTTGCCGGCACCCCATCTGTTAATTATTGCGACTTTACCTTTACCATCTTTAGAAAATCCGCTTGTAGCTGGTAGGGTAGCTCTTTATAAGCGATCGCATCAAGATTGGTTTCGTTTATATTTATTGCCGACAGCCTTAAGTGAATTACAAAGAGCGATCGCGCCAGTCCGAGAAAGTCAAGGCATTGTTGCTTTACTTGATAGTCGTGTAGTTAACCGTAGCTACGGCGCTCAAATCCTCACCGCCTTAAGTCCTCTCGCCCGCATTAACTATCTCGACCCCAGTCTATTTACTAACACCGATGAAGAAAATTCCGCTTAAAGTCAATACCCAATGCCCAATTTACATTTTCCGAAGGTAATGCGATTCATCATAATTCATAATGACTAATGACGCTCTCTACAAGACCCTCTTGCTAGCTTGTTTATTTCCAGGAGTAAGCAGACTCGCTTTTCGCGTCACTAACATAATTACGAATTACGAATTACGAATTACGAATTATTTAATGATGATTCCTGGCAAGATAAATTTAGAACCTAAGTAAAATTTGAGTTGCTGATTATGGGTGAAGCAAAGCGTCGCAAAACCACACAAGGGGAAACATACGGTCAAGAGACTCGAATCTTGCCTTGGCTTCCCATCACAAAAATTCAAGGCGAACAATTTGTCAGTTGGACAACTCGTGGTGCTTGGATAGGCATTATCCTTATGGCTGTAGGATGGGCAACTATCCGTTTTATTGGCCCAGCCTTCGGTTGGTGGCAAGTAGTCTACTAAATCCTGCTGTTAATCTAAAAGACTTTGAATCTTACTCCCCTTGCCTTGTAGGGCTACAGTGTAAACACAAGTCTCGTTGACCATACAATGGCATTGTATCGACTAAAAATGGCATTGCATTGACTGACAATGGCATTGTATCGACTAACAATCACATTGCATCGACTAACAATCACATTGCATCGACTGACAATAGCATTGCATCGACTGACAATGGCATTGTATCGACTAACAATCACATTGCATCGACTGACAATGGCATTGTATCGACTAACAATCACATTGCATCGACTGACAATGCTATTTCTCTCATTCCCATGCTGTGTATGAGAATGAGGAAAGCCTCATCAAGCTAGATTTTTAGGACTTGTGTGTACACGTAGCCTTGTAGGGAAGGGCTGGGAGTTAAGTCTTTATTGTGCTTAGTAGTAAACCAGCAGCTACTCTTTTCCCTTAGAATTTTCCCGTAGATTTGGTCAGCTTTTGTAGTATGTAAAGAAGCACTTTCGACGTGAGATTATGCCCTCCTCCAAAAAACTCTTCACCTACCCATCCAGCCACAAAAGCAATCAAGTCGATAACTATCACGGTACTTCAGTTGCAGATCCTTACCGTTGGTTAGAAGATCCTGACTCTGAAGAAACAAGGACTTGGATTGAGGCACAAAATCAAATTACTTTTGGCTACTTGAGCGAAATTCCTGCCAGGGAAAAAATTAAACAGCGCCTTACTAAACTTTGGGATTATGAAAAATATGGCATCCCTTTTAAAGAAGGTGAACGTTACTTTTATTTTAAAAATGACGGACTGCAAAACCAAAGTGTCCTCTACACCCTGAAAACCCTCGACGACGAACCCAAAGTTTTACTCGACCCTAATAAACTTTCAGAAGATGGCACTGTTGCTCTTTCGGGATTGTCTATTAGCGAAGATGGTAAACTTTTAGCTTATGGGCTATCTGTCTCTGGTTCTGATTGGCAAGAGTGGAAAGTACGCGATGTTGAAACTGGTGAAGACCTACAAGATAATTTAAAGTGGATTAAGTTTTCTGGTGCATCGTGGACACACGATCGTCAAGGTTTTTTCTACAGTCGCTATGATGAACCGAATGAAAAAACTCAATTAGAAGATGTTAACTATTATCAAAAGCTCTACTATCATCAATTAGGAACATCTCAGTCAGAAGATGTACTAATTTATCATCGTCCTAACCAAAAAGAATGGGGTTTTGGTGGTGGTGTTACTGAAGATGGACACTATCTAATAATTTCTATTTGGCTGGGTACTGACTCCAAAAATTTAGTTTTCTTCAAAGATTTAACTAACCCTAATGCTGAAGTCGTAGAATTAATTAACCAGTTTGAGGCAGATTACAGCTTTATTGACAATGATGATAGCATCTTTTATTTCCGCACGGATTTAAACACACCACGGGGAAAAGTTATTGCTATTGACACTAAAAACCCTGCACCAGAAAATTGGCAAGAAATCATTCCCCAATCCGCAGAAACTTTAGAAAGTGTAGGCATACTTAATAATCAATTTGTTGCTGATTACCTCAAAGATGCTCATAGCCAAATTAAAATCTTTGACCTCAAAGGTGGGTTTATTCGTGAGGTAGAATTACCTGGACTTGGTTCAGCCGGAGGTTTTGGTGGGAAACGTCATGATACCGAAACTTTTTATAGTTACGCCAGCTTCACTACACCAGGAACTATCTATCGCTACGATATGATAACTGGTAAAAGTACTGTTTTTCGCCAGCCACAGGTAAATTTTAATCCAGATAATTACGAAACAAAACAAGTTTTCTATCAAAGCAAAGATGGTACTAGAGTACCCATGTTTATTACCCACAAAAAGGGTATTAAATTAGATGGAAATAACCCCACTTATCTCTATGCTTATGGTGGTTTTAATGCCTCAATGACACCTGGCTTTTCAGTGAGTCTGTTGGTGTGGATGGAAATGGGTGGTATCTATGCTATGCCCAATCTACGCGGCGGTGGAGAATACGGCGAAGAATGGCATCAAGCAGGAATGAAGGATAAAAAGCAGAATGTCTTTGATGACTTTATTGGCGCTGCTGAGTGGTTGATTGCAAATAAGTATACTAAGACTGAGAAACTGGCGATCGCAGGTGGTAGTAATGGTGGCTTATTAGTTGGTGCTTGCATGACACAGCGCCCGGATTTGTTTGGTGCAGCAATACCCGCCGTCGGCGTGATGGATATGTTGCGGTTTCACAAATTTACCATCGGTTGGGCTTGGACTTCCGAATATGGTTCAGCAGATAATCCCGAAGAGTTTCCAGCGTTGTATGCTTATTCGCCACTCCACAACATCAAACCCGATACAGCTTACCCAGCAACCTTAATTACCACAGCCGATCATGACGATCGCGTTGTCCCTGCTCATAGTTTCAAATTTGCCGCCGCTTTACAAGAAGCTCACGCAGGTGATGCGCCAACCCTAATTAGAATTGAGACTAAGGCAGGACATGGCGCGGGTAAACCCACAGCTAAAATTATCGAAGAAGCCGCAGATAAATGGGCTTTTTTGGTGCGTGCTTTGAATGTTGAAGTTTAAAGGTTGATTTATTTGTAGAGTGCGTTAACGCAGTGTAACGCACTACATTATCTCCATAAGCAAAACCCTTGTTTTCGGGTAGGGGCAATTCATAAATTGCCCCAAAGCGTTTAAGTTTTGGATAATTCCTATTTCTTTATTCCTCTTGTGCTTAAAACGCAACAGCTTGGGCTGTCCCCTTAAGATGGATTATTGTATAAATTTGTTTCTGCCTTTGGTTGAATTGAGGAATCGTAGAAAACCGATTTAATGTTGTGATTCCGTCAGTTACAATTTTTACTTCATTGCCATATCCCAGGTTTATATGGGGTATAAGCAAGCTAAATGTGGTGGAGCCAGTATCTACAGTCTTTTTAATAGTCACAGTCACTTGCGTACCAATTTCCGTTTCGACACTACGGATCTCATCTCCCTGAAAGTTTAATGTCTGTTTCCGATCTTGATAGCTGAAAAGGGGCTTACCAGTAATGCTTGATGTTGAGTAATTAATACTGACTTTATCGCCCTTGAAATTGTACCCTATTAAATTATACAAATTCGGTGTTTTTTCTTCTAAGGCATGAGATTTTAATACAGGTATTGCTACTAAAGCTATACCTAATGCGAATGATGCAATTAAGTTTCTTGTTTGCATATCTCAAAAATTTATTACTAGTTTGATGGAGAAGCCTACCCTGATGGAATGACAATTAGGAATCAAACCAATCGTAGAGGTAGATATTCCAAAACACTTGTCAAACGGAACACATTGCAATGGTTATTAATATAGTTACAAAAATTCGGAACAGTGCGTAAAGTTACATCTGTCTTGAAAATATCAGATAAGTGGTAAAGGATATAAATAAGACATTTTTATACCATAACTTGAGCTATTGCTAGTAAGTTTATTGCAAATAGGTAAACTTGAAAACCGACTATTACGGCATGAGGGAAATAAAGCTACCATTAAAAATGGTAAAAAAGGCGAGAATTTAAGTCTTTTGACTTCCATAAGGTATTACTAAGGTTTTGTTTTGTCAAAACAGAATTCAGGAGTCAAAATGAATTCTGTATGGCTGGCGGATAGCACTGGGGTAGCGAGTCCCCGACTAATTGATTCTGGATTCTTCTTCAAAATTAGAAATTTGCATTTGGCATTGCTTATGAAGCTCCGCTCATATATATTTATAGGTTTTTTTCTCAGTCTGCTCCTAAGTCTTGTGCCGTTTTCGGGCAATTTCACCAATGCTGCAACACCAACAGCAGTTGCACCTGCATCTGTTGTCTCATTCACCCAAGGGGTACAAAAAACGGTATTGGACAACGGCTTAACAGTGCTAACTAAGGAAGTCCATACCGCTCCAGTGGTCAGCGTGCAAGTTTGGTATAAAGTTGGTTCGCGTAACGAGGTTAAGGGAGAAAATGGCCTTTCTCACCAGCTAGAACATCTGATGTTCAAGGGTACAACTGCCCGTCCAGTGCAGTTTGGCAGGTTGTTTAGTGCCTTGGGTAGCCAGTTTAATGCTTTTACAAGCTATGACGAAACAGCTTATTTTGGCACGGTGCAACGAGACAGACTCGAAGCATTGTTGACACTGGAAGCCGATCGCATGGAAAACTCTTTAATTGGAACTGAGCAACTAAAGAGTGAAAAGCGGGTGGTAATTTCTGAGTTACAGGGGTACGAAAATTCACCAGGCTATCGTCTCGATCGGGCAGTGATGCGAGATGCTTTCCCTACCAGAGCTTATGGCTTATCTGTGGGAGGCACAAAAGCTGATGTGGAAAAATTCACGCTGGAGCAAGTGCGGAATTATTACCAAACCTATTACAGCCCAGACAATGCCACATTGGTAATTACAGGAGATTTTGCCACAGAACCTGTACTCAAAGTTGTTAAAGAAACTTATGGGAAGTTGGCAAAACGAGGAAACGAGGAAAAAAGGACACGGGCAAACGTCGCCCCGTCTTCTCCAGTTGCTTCTACTACTAAAAAAGCACCCATTGTTTTGAAACAACCTGGAAGTGCGGCACTACTCCAAGCTGTGTATCCTTTACCAGATATTAAACATCCTGATGTGCCGGCAATTGATGTGATGGATGCTATTCTCACAGGTGGACGTAGCTCTAGGCTTTATCAAGCTTTGGTAGAATCTGGACTCGCTAGTTCAGTAAGTGGTGGTGCTGCCGAACTCATTGAACCAGGTTGGTATGACATTAGTGCTACGGCGGCTCCGGGTCAAGAGTTAGGGAAAATTGCCCAGGTGCTTCAAGAATCTTTAGGAAAGTTGCAACAGCAGCCAGTGACCACAGAAGAATTGAACCGGGCGAAGACGCAACTGCAAGCCTCGTATATCTTGGGTAATCAAGATATCACAAGTCAAGCTACCCAACTGGCGTATAACCAAACGATCGCAGGTGATTATCATTTTATTGAAAAGTATCTGGCTGCGATCGCTAAAGTCACCCCAGCCCAAGTCCAGCAAGTTGCCAAAACTTATCTAAATCCGGCTAAACAAACCATCGGCTTCTTTGAGCCAACTCAACCAGATGGGAAACCAGGGACTTCTACTGGTGGTTCTGGGCGGACGGTAGAAAATTTCAGCCCCGGTAAACCTGTAGATCCGGCAGAACTGGCTAAATATCTTCCACCTGCCACATCAACTACAGATTCGGCCAAACAATCACTACCAGAAGAGTTTACCTTAAATAATGGTTTGCGGGTTCTGTTGTTAGGCGATCGCAGCCTCCCCACCATTAACCTAAGTGGACAAATTAACGCTGGTACTGAATTTGACGGCAATCAAAAAGCTGGATTAGCGAATCTGACTGCGGCTAACTTGATGAATGGGACAAAGACTAAAAATGCTCTTACCCTAGCAAAAACCTTAGAAGATCGGGGAGCCGGTTTGAACTTCAGTACCAGCCGCGAGGGAGTTAACGTTAGCGGTGAGGGACTTTCTGCGAACCTGCCGATATTGATTCAAACTCTGGCAGATGTGTTACAAAATGCCACTTTCCCTGCCGAACAGTTAGAACTGAGTCGCCAACGGGCACTGACAAGTCTCAAAGTCCAGCTAGATGACCCCAGAGGACTGGGAAGACAAGTATTCCAGCAGGCAATTTACCCTGAAAATCATCCATTCCATAGCTTTCCCACCTTCGATAGCTTAAAGGGCATTACTCGTGATGATTTGCTTGGCTTCTACCAGACACACTACCGACCAGATGGCACAACGATCGCAATAGTTGGAGACTTCGATCCAGTTAAGGTAAAAACTTTGCTGAATCAGGCGTTTGACAAATGGCAAGTCACAGGTAAGCCACCTATGCTAAAAATATCATCCGTGCCATTCCCACAAACTTCGACACGTTTAAACAAAGTAATTCCTGGTAAAGCAGAAGCTGTTACCTACATCGGCTACAACGGTATTTCTCGGAAAGACCCGCGTTATTATGCAGCAGTAATACTGAATCAGATTTTGGGTGGTGATACCTTATCGAGCCGTTTGGGTACAGAAGTGCGCGATCGCCTTGGTCTAACCTACGGTATTTATAGTGCTTTTGCTGCCGGAATCAATCCCGGCCCGTTCTTGATTCAGATGCAGACTGCTCCTGGAGATACCCAAAAAGCGATCGCCAGTACTCTCGGTTTACTTAAACAGTTGCGCGAGCAAGGAGTAACTGAAGCTGAATTGAATACGGCAAAACGCTCAATTACTAATAGCTACCCTGTGGATTTAGCTAATCCCAGTGATGTATCAAGCATCATTTTGGATAATTCTGTCTTGGGACTTTCGCGATCGGAAATCCGAGACTTTCCCCAGCAGATTCAAGCAGTCACTATGGCTCAGATACAAAAGGTAATTGAGGATTTAATTAAGCCAGAAAATCTAGTAATTGTCACCGCAGGTCCTGGAGATGTTGCACCCAAGGGCGGTTAATTACCTCAGCTAATTTTTAGATTTTGGATTTGGGATTTTTTCTTCAATCCAAAATCTAAAATCAAAAGTTTAATGATTCTTGCTATATCTTATTTTGTCAATTTTATTTTTCTTCTTTCTTTTCTTCCATATTAGTTATACCTTCAAATAACTTGTTAAAATCTGCCTTTAAAAATTCTTGATAACTATCTTTTTTTGCCATTATTTACTCCTAATTAGAAAGCAAATCTTTAATGATTTTGCCTAGATTTTCAACTCCCTTATCTATATCGATTAAGTTGACGTATTGTAATATACCAGATTTAGCTAACTTTTTGGCTCGTTCATCAGTAGCCTCTCCACGCAAGGCATCTGCAAGGATATCTGCGGTTCTACCACTACCAGCGATCGCAACAACTAACCTTCCAGTATTAATGCTAGAAAACGCATCCTCAAAGGTAATCTCACCACCATTTAAAAGTACAGTCAGCGAAGGTGCGTTATTAGCTAGCACAATTGCAACGTGAGATATCCAAGGAGACTCGTCGCCCCAATTATCGCCAGGAACCAGTACAAAATGAGTATGGTTTGGCTCTAATAATGTCAAATCAGGAGCAGGTTCTTTTTGATTAGGTAAAGCCACTTTATTTTCGGGTGCTACACCAATCAAAGCAAACTTACCACCTATCTGGGTACGAGCCTTACCCATTAGTTGCATGACTCCCACATTCGTACCTCCATCCACAACATAAGCCCCCAAATTTTCGGCGATCGGGGCTAAAACTTCCGTAAATAATCGTTGAATGCGGAGAAAGTCGGCTTCACTGATGTTACTTGCACCCCCCACCACGACTAAAACAGAACGCGAACCATCAAGCCCTATTTGCTTAAGTGCATCTGGTAATTCGGCTTGTCGATCGGCTCGAATAGCTAATGCTGTTTGTCCGCTGTCAAAGGTAAGTTTCAAACAATTTTTCATTTGTCAAAAATCCTGACTGCTTAAGTTTTCTAGGGTAGAAGTTCGCAGTCATGTTCTACAAGCGTTGTATTCCCGACAGTTAATTGCCAAACCGGGCCGATGGAAGAGCGATGTCTCCGTCGGGCTACGCTTACGCAAGCAGTTTTATTTAGCGCAGCTTCAAAAAGCAAGGTTATTATAATTAATGCATTAATCAAGCTTGCGCCTAATAATAAATAAGTTGGCACAAAAAAACCTCTAGAATACGGAGACGATTAATCGCCTCTGTAGAGCTGTTAGGTGCTGCGCCTAAACAAAATCAGCCGTTGTACAAATTTCCATAAGGATAATTGAAGTGACTAAGACTAATTCAGACTTTCTTTCCTCCACCGATCCAGCGATCGCGGAGTTAATCAACGACGAACTACAGCGTCAGCGAGATCACTTGGAGTTGATTGCTAGTGAAAACTTTACCTCCGCGGCGGTACTGGCGGCTCAAGGTTCAGTACTGACAAATAAATATGCCGAGGGATTACCTGGTAAACGCTACTATGGCGGTTGTGAGTTTATCGACAAAATCGAGCAACTAGCGATCGATCGCGCTAAACAGATATTTGGTGCTGCTCATGCGAATGTCCAACCTCATTCTGGCGCACAAGCTAATTTTGCCGTGTTCCTGTCGCTGCTGCAACCAGGGGACAAAATTATGGGGATGGATTTGTCTCATGGGGGACACCTCACCCACGGTTCACCTGTAAATTTCTCAGGTAAGTGGTTTCAAGTTAGCCACTACGGGGTTAGTCAACAAACAGAACAACTTGACTACGATCGAATTCGAGAACTGGCGCTGAAGGAGCGTCCTAAGCTCTTAATTTGTGGTTATTCAGCTTATCCCCGGATAATTGATTTTGAAAAGTTCCGTAGTATTGCTGATGAAATCGGCGCTTACTTACTTGCCGATATTGCTCATATCGCTGGTTTAGTTGCTACTGGTCTTCATCCCGATCCCATTCCTCATTGTCATGTAGTCACAACAACTACCCATAAGACTCTCCGCGGCCCTAGAGGTGGCTTAATCTTGACCAGCGACGCAGAACTAGGTAAAAAGCTAGATAAATCAGTTTTTCCTGGCAGTCAGGGCGGGCCATTAGAACACGTAATTGCTGGTAAAGCAGTGGCTTTTGGAGAAGCCCTAAAGCCTGAGTTTAAAACCTATTCTGCCCAAGTGATTGAAAATGCTCGTGCTTTGGCAGAACAACTACAAAATCGGGGTTTAAAATTAGTGTCAAATGGCACTGATAACCATTTAATCCTCGTGGATTTACGCTCTGTAAATCTAACTGGCAAGCGAGCGGATCAGCTAGTCAGTACTGTGAATATTACTGCTAACAAAAATACTATTCCCTTCGATCCGCAATCACCATTTGTTACTAGTGGTTTGAGGTTAGGTTCGCCAGCAATGACCACGCGGGGCTTAGGAGTGGCAGAATTTACCGAGATTGCAAATATTATTAGCGATCGCCTGCTTTCTCCAGATTCCGACGTAGTAACCCAAGATTGTCGGCAACGGGTAGCAGCATTGTGCGATCGCTTCCCCCTATATCCTCACCTGGAAATTCCTGTACCAGCGCTAGCATAATTGGGCATGGGGTATTGGGCATTGGGCATTAGTAAATAGTTCTTCTTCCCCATTCCCCATTCCCCATTCCTAATG
>NZ_NOLI01000205.1:0-10391 GCF_002245975.1 Nostoc sp. 'Peltigera membranacea cyanobiont' 213
CCCCCAACCCCCTCCCCGCAGGCGAGGAGGGGGCTATGAGGCGATCGCCATATTTATCTTTAAATCTCCCAAATCTTAAAAAAGAATATGAATTTAGTTCCGGCTAGCGATCGCACTAAAAAGCGAGTTTTCCCTTATGCTGCTATTGTGATCGGTCTTACCGCAGCCTTGTTAAATTCTGCATCTCTGGCACAATCAACAAGAGGAAATACTTCCGATCCATCGCCCTTACCACAAGCTTATCTAGATGCAGTAGAGGATGCAAAAATTGCCGAACCTCGTAAAATTTATCGAAATCTGACTCCGATTGTTTCGTATAACTCCGATCTGAAATGGGACAAAAGCCGGGTTTTAGTAGTAGCTTGGACAAGCTTTCCTGGATATGCAGATAATTTGGGTAAAGTGATGCTTTTATCACGCGATTTATGGGTTACGGCTGTTCCAGACTTACAAAAATTTTGCAAAACGTACCGTACTACTAGCCCAATATCTTTAGAGTATCGACTGAACCAATTATTGGGTTTGCCTCCAGACTCCGCAACTACAACCAGATATATAGTTGAACTTTGGGTAGAACCGCGATCGCTCTTTCGTCCTAGTCGAGATCCTAACATTAGCGATCGTGAAGCAGAAGTGGAATTTCCTTCACCTAACGCCTTTGAGTCAATCTCAACTAGCTATCAAGATTGGTTTACCCAGCAATTTAAGAGCCGCTACGGTTCACCAAGTGACTCATCAACTACCGTTGTTCATTATCCGTGGACACAACTAGGATACACTTATGACTGGGGAAGTCAAAGTGATTGGCAAAGCCTCGATGCCAAGCGATCGCCTCACGTTGGTTTAAGCGAATTCGTGATTAGAGAATGGTCACAAGTAAGTGTTAATTCTACGCAAAGCGCTAAAGAGTATTGTAAATAAGAGACTTGCAACAAGAGAAACAGGGACTGTTATACATTGATAGCGGCGCATTTAGCCGTTTTGCCCAATTGCTAAGTACAACATTTGATTAATTCGTAGCAAATTAAATTTGGCAATACCTTGCAATGCCAATGCGTGCCTCTGCAATGCCAATGCGTGCCTCTGCAATGCCAATGCGTGCCTCTGCAATGCCAATGCATCCCTCTGCAATGCCAATGCGTGCCTCTGCAATGCCAATGCATCCCTTTGCAATGCCAATGCATCCCCCTGCAATGCTAATGCATCCCCCTGCATTAAAAACGCTACGCTTATTATGCAAAACTAAAACTGTACTAAAAACAATTTTCTCCTAACTGTTCGCAAGCAGCAATACTCACCCAGCTACTAGAACCATCTCGCCAAATTTCTTTTTTCCATATAGGTGCGTTGTGTTTGAGGGTATCAATAGCATATTGACAAGCTTCAAACGCCTCACTCCGATGAGGACAACCCACTGCTACTAAAACGCTAATTTCTCCAACTTGCAAACGTCCGGTGCGATGATGAATCACTACCCGATTCACATCAGAGGTAGATAAGCGAATATCAGCAGCTATTTGATAAAATACCCGCAATGCCATAGGTTCGTAAGCTTGATACTCTAGAGCAATCACAGGTTTACCATCAGTTTGATTGCGAACTACTCCACTCATCAGAACCACAGCACCGTTGGCTGGATCGTCAGACTTGGCATAGATTTCTTCAAGAGACAATGGTGCAAAGCTAATGGCAAAACTATCTTCGGCTCTTGGTTTAACAGCAGAGTTAAGTGTAGTTGTCATAAGTGCATTTTTATTTATGTGGGCTTTTTCTATTGTCCATAAAAAAAGTGGTATTCATTTCTAAATAATGAATACCACTTTGTATTTTTTCAAAATTCCTGATGAGGGAGATATTTTAACCAGGTAGAGTTAGCCCAGTCACAGCGATCGCACCAGCGATCGCACTAGCTGCAAGGGAAGTTATAGCTGTCCCAAATATCCACCAAGCAGCATTCGCAACGGTTTTTTTGCTTTCTTCAGCTTGCTTTTTAGCTTGATGTTGGATAGCTTTCAAACGTTTTTGGGTTTCTTTCTGGATGCGTTCGGCTCGTTGTAATACGCCATCCCGCGCTGATTCTATTTGATCGATAATGCGATTAGCGTCTGCCTCAGAGATATCTTTACGAGAACTTATGACAGCAACTAAGGTGTCACGATCGAATTCACTGAGGCGATCGCGCAATGCTTCAAATCCAGCTTGCGGATCGTCAAATACTTTGGCAAAGTCTTGCTTAATGCCTTCATAGTTGAGTTCGGAACGATCCAGGGAGTTAAGATAGTTGCGAACTTTACCAAAAACTCCATCCAGCACTGATTGCACCCTTTCCTGGATCTGCTGAAACTGTTCGACAATGGAACTGCGAACTGAATCAATTTGATCCACAATTCGGTTAGCTTCTTCTTCTGAGATATCCTCACGTTGGGATAACAGCGCCACAATTGTCGAACGATCGAATTTCGAGGCGCGATCGCTTAAACTTCCAATTCCAGCGCGAGGAGAAGACAGCAGCAATTGCAAATCGCGTTTGATTCCTTCAGGATTGAGTTCGTCTTTGTTGGTATTACGCAGATATTCTTCAAGATTGGCTTCAAAATCTAAAGCTGCTTGAGTGGTACGTTTTGCTAAACGTTTTGGCGCTTTGATAATATCACCAATGGCATCTTGGGCGCGATCGATGATCTGATTAACTTCCTCTTGGCTCAAGTCTCCGCGCTGACTGACAAGTTTAACTAAGGTTTCTCGATCGACATTAGATAAGCGATCGCGCAGTGCTAAGGCTCCAGCTTTGGGATCGTCGAGTAATTTTTCCAAATCGCTTCTAATACCTTCTGGATCGAGTTCTTCCAAGTTGGTATTGCGGAGATATTCTGCGATCGCTTTAGTAGTTTTTTCGTACTGTTCTTTCGCCTGTTGCGGTACTTGCAAAATACTATCTCGGACTGATTCTAGCTGATCGAGAGTTTGGTTTACCTGTTCTTCGCTCAAATCTTGACGCTGACTGAGCAATTGTACCAATGTATCGCGGTCAAATTGCGCTAGGCGCGATCGTAACAAGCTAATTCCAGCTTGCGGATCGTCTAGTAAAACTTTAAACTCACGTTTGATGCCTTCGGGGTTGAGTTCGTCTTTATTAGTATTCCGCAGATAGTCTTCAACTCTTTGGCGCAGTTCATCGGCTTTCGCTTTTGCTTGTTCTTGCAATTCTCTAGCGCGATTCAAGACATTATCGCGGTTGCGTTCGAGTTGACTAACAATATTATTAGCTTCCTCTTCGCTGATATCTTGACGCTGACTGAGCAATTGTACAAAAGTATCGCGGTCAAATTGTCCGAAGCGGCTAGTTAAATCTTCAAAACCAGCTTGTGGATCGTCTAGCAACTTGGCAAAGTCTCGTTCAATACCTTCAGGGTTGAGTTCTTCTTTCCCCGTCGAACGCAGATAATCTTCGATGCGCGTGCGGAAATCTTGCCCTTTTTCTCGCGTTTCGGCCTGTTTTACAGTCTCTAAAACTTCCAGGCGATCGCTTTCCATTTGTTCGGAAATTTCTTTCACTCTGGCTTCACCCAAATCGCCTCGCTGCTTTAGCAAGTTAGTGAAATATTCTTGATTTATTTCTTCCAACTCCCGTCTCACAGTTGTCGGATCTGCATTTACGTCATAGATAACTTCTTTAAATTCATCTACGAGGGTAATTCGGTTAAAGTGCCAAGGGAACGAATTCAATATGTAGTCTTCGACATCTGCCTTAATCGCGTTTTCAAGTGATATTGGCAATTTTGCAGATACTTGCTTAGTTGCTTGCTCTCTAAACTTTTGAAATTGTTCTGTGACTCGATCGACATCGACATCTTGAACTTTTTCTTTCAGCTTTTGCAACTGAGTTGTAATTTTGCTGACATCAATATCAGAAAGGTTGATCCGCTCCAAAACGGCTGGTGCAGCAGCGCTCAAGCCGTATCGAATAGCTTGCTTAATTACACCATTGCCATTACCGCCTCCAACTGTAACCAGTTGTTGAAGCCGTTCGCCCAATTGCTCGGAATTAAGTTCTTCAGGAGTAGCAGATTTAAGTAAATTAATTACTTGTTCTGTGGGATTTTGACTATTCAAAGCTTGTTGCCAAGCACCTTGAAATTGGTCAGCAATGCCATTGATATCTTCTTTAGAAAAATCTGTGCGACTGCTGATTAAATCAATAAATGTTTGGCGATCGATGTTTTTTAATAGGTCGCTGTTCGCCACAGATTGCAAATCTGTATCTTTAAGAAGCTGGTCAAATTGGGTGCGAATTTCTTTAATATCCAGCTTTGGCAATTGCAGAGAACCTAAAGAACTTTGGAGCGTATTTTTAATTCCTTCAGGATCGAAACCTGAAGTTAATTCCCGTCGGACTGCGGCTGTAATATCTTCAGCCGTAGAAACTAACTCTTTTTTCGCAGCATTAGCACCGATACCAGCAGTTGCTGTACCCATCAAAGCTTGAAAACCAGAAGTTACAGTATTAGAAATAGAACCAACTAAAGAACCTACTGCTGATGAACCCAACCAAATTACTAATGAAAAATAGGTAGACCAGATGACTACACCAATAATTGCACCTAAAAATGCACTTTCGATTAGGCTAAGTTTTACTGCTAAAAAACAAGCAATAAATAATGCAATACTAACCGTTATTAACGCCCAAGCACCAACTTTAGCTTGACCTTTACGAATTGTCTTACCCAAACTTTCCGACTCATCATCAGAATCTGAGTCAATTTCCCAAGATGAAATTCCAACAGCAACTGAAAAGTTTGTCAATAATAATTGAAAGGCAAATGCCATCAAAACCCCAGCCAGCAATGCTACCAAGAATTTAGGCCCAGAAAAAAGAACTGATGCTTCTTCTGGAGTTAGTGCTTCCTGAGCTAAAGTTATCGGCACTAACCCAAAAGGCAACCAGTTACATCCCAAAATACTTAAAACACCTTGAAACATTGTATTTTCTCACTTGCAATAAATTAAATAACCATTGCAGTAAATGGCTTTAATTATCAGCTTAATTATCATTTATAAAAGCTGACACTTTCTTAGGTAATAGTTTTTTTTGCCAAAAGTTGTATTTTTAAATAATAAATGCTTGGTTATCCTTTTTCCAATTTTTGTTGCATTCTAGAAAAGAAGTGTTTTTAGATAAAAGTAATATTTATAAACTTATTGATTGCATCTATGTACGTGGTAGGTTCTAAATAGATGATTCACGGTGCTGAACGGTAGAGGATAATACCTTTTATATTAATATTTAGCAAAAATATTTAAAACTACAACGATCGATCTCTAAAGTTTTAGAAAAAATAAAATATTTTATGTTTGAGATTTATTTACTCATTTAGATAAAAATACCTATGTCTAATGATAGAGAAAAAAATTCTTCCAAGCGATTGATGAAACAAAAACAAAAACATGCATTAATAAGGGTATTACAAGCTATAAATTTGTTGAATAATTTATTTTTGCTGAGGAGAAAAGATAATGGTTGTGGGTGTACATAAACGTGGTGTAGGTGTATTCTCTAATCGCCGAGATGTAGAACACGCGCTACATGAATTAAAAAAAGTCGGTTTTGACATGAACAGAGTCTCTGTCATTACGCAAGATGGAGACAAAGATGATATTGCTGGGGCTGAAGTGCGCGATCGCGTCGGTGATAAATCTGACGATGGCGCTAAACTAGGAGCCGCTACTGGCGGTGCTTTGGGCGGATTAACTGGCTTATTAGTCGGTCTTGGAACTTTGGCAATTCCTGGAATCGGGCCAATTATGCTGGCTGGAGCCGCAGCAACAACCTTAGCTACAACTCTCGCAGGTGCTGGTATTGGTGCAGTAGCAGGTAGTTTGCTCGGTGCATTAATTGGTCTAGGAATTCCTGAAGAACGAGCTAGAGTCTACGACGAACGTGTGAGACGAGGACACTATTTAGTTATCCTTGATGGCACAGATACAGAAATCGCTAGAGCAGAAGCAATTCTCCATCAGCAGGGTGTCGAAGAGTTTGGCATTTACGACAACCCAGATGCTAGAAATGCTGATTATGTTGCTCCAACCCCTAATGTTAATGCGGCTCATACTGGTGTTGCTAAACGCGCGATTGGAGTCTTTTCTCATCGCCGAGATGCGGAAACAGCACTTACAGAATTACGAGATGCAGGTTTTCCTTTAAGTAGAGTCTCCATCATAGCCAAAGATGCAAACGGTCAGGGAATCGCTGGTGTAGATGTAGATAGAAACGTTGGTACAGGTAATAAAGCAGACGATGGTGCAAAAGCTGGAGCAGCTACAGGCGGAGTCGTAGGTGGCTTGACTGGCTTATTAGTTGGACTTGGAACTCTAGCAATTCCTGGAATCGGGCCTGTGATTGCTGGTGGTGCAGTAGCAACAGCTTTGGCGACAACCTTAGCTGGTGGTGCGATCGGTGCGGCGGCTGGCAGTATTGTTGGCGCACTTGTTGGCTTAGGGATTCCTGAAGATAGAGCGCGAGTTTATAGCGATCGCTTCCAAAAAGGCGACTACTTGGTAATTATCGATGGTACCGAAGCTGAAATCCACCAAGCTGAAAAGATTCTCAAACATCGGGGAATTGAAGAGTTTGCGATCTATGATGCCACTGAAATTAGCGAACATCGCCCAGGTTTAGACCGGGTAACGCATCACGACACAGCAGCCGTTAATAGTGGCACCAGTTACTCAACACAAACCGATCGAGACGATCCTTCTGTAGTCATTGTTGACCGTCGTGACGAAGTACTTTAATTTAAAGTAGCTGTCACTCATTACCCAAAATTGCAGGAGCAAGAATTTTAAAACTTTGCTCCTGACTTAAAAAACTTGCTCCTCCTTTCAGCCGTAAATATCAACAAATTTCACTTTCGATTGCAAATTAAACCTATGCAAAAGCTTACCCCCTTCTTAATTAGCGGTCTTTTAGTTTTTGGTGTTGCTGCTTGTGATAACGCTTCTAAAACAAGTGAATCTGCACCCAATAATCCTAATGAGGCTCCCCAAACACCAACTGCAAAAATAACACAAGCTTCTCAACAAGACGCGCAAAGTGAAGTTCGCAGAAAACAACTTGATGCTGATATTCGCGCCCGCGAACAGCGTAATAATACAACTGGTGGCGATACACAAAGAGCCAAAGGAGACTTATCAAGTGAAGTTCGCTCCAAATTAGAAGCTAACATCCCCAAAGGTCAACTAACAGTTAATGCCACAAAGGATGGAGTTGTGACTATTGGAGGAACTGTCAGCAATCAGCAGGAGTTGGCTAAAATTGAAAAATTAGCGAAGGAAATCAAAGGTGTCAAAACTGTAGTTGTTAAAGCAACTGTTGCCCCACCAAAAAACTGAGGTAACTAACAATAAATTCCAGAGAGTAGGTAGACAAAAATAAATTTAGATGCTCCTGCTCAGTCTTAGTAGTCAGTTAGTTATACTTATCACTTCCTGATTACTAAGAATTAAAAACTGACGTTCTTAATAATTATATTTATTGATGCTCAGTTCCATTACACAAACTATTGTACTTACCGCGAATAAAAACTATGGAAACCGGACAACAGCAACGTGAATCCATCAACACCTCCTTATCACAAGGTACGCTAGCAATTGAAGGTGTTGATACTGAAAACTTACCAAAATTACCACCAGCTTCTGAACCTGAATCTCAATGGCAGCAAATTGGGAGGCAGGTTTCTCACTTTTTAGAGCAATTACCCGAATATTTAGGTAGCTTTTTTAAGGAATATAAACAGCCTCTAATAACTTTTGCTTTAATTTGGGCAGCAATTGTTACAGCCAAAATAGTATTAACACTATTGGATGCAATCAATGATATTCCACTACTATCACCGCTACTTGAATTAGTTGGAATTGGTTACACAAGTTGGTTTATTTCCCGTTATCTATTGAAGGTTTCAACTCGGCAAGAATTAGCCGATGAAATTCAATCTCTAAAAAACCAATTTCTGGGCGAATAAATTTCCAACCATTAAGCTTAGATAATATGGTGGAACTTTGCTTAACCTTAATCAGGGGCTTAAGATAAGAGCATTAAGCCCCTTTTTAATATTGGTAACTATCAGTATTTATATCCAAAGGGATAGAAGATAGCGTTATACTTAACCTTTAAATCACTTCTAAAGATAGTAGATTTGAGATTAAAAACAGCCTAATCTAGGTTTTGAAGTTATTCAATAGATTTTTTAACGAGGACATAAATTATGGCTAATGAAGCAGTTAAGAGAGATATAGATTCATCCGATAGAGCCGAATCAAATACATACGATCGCGGCATTATCCCAGCTGAGACTGCTGCTCGAATGGAAAGAGAAGGAGATAAGTACAAAACACTCCCCACAGAAGAAGGGGAAGCAGATGCACTTACTGACGATCAAAGCGATTCAGAAAGTATACGCACCACTGACGGCTATACTGTGGACAAAGAAGGTTTGTCTAATAATTATGCAATTGAACCGGAAATGTACTACGAAGAACCGGGTGATGCACGCAAACAAGCAGCAGAGGAAAAGGCAGCACGTATTGAAGAACTCGGAGAAGTTAATCAAGACGAAGAAGGTAAGTTAACCGACAAGGGTGACAAACGCGGTAGAGGCCCAGGAGTAATTTAATTAACACTAATCCTTTTTACTAGGTGCAATCACACGTAATTAGGCGAAATAAATAGGTATTTATGTAGAGACGCAATCATTGCGTCTCTACTTTTATGAGGTTTAACACTAAATAATCAACGGTTCGAGTTCGCTATTATGCCATTGTCGCTGATGCCATTCGGCAACCAAAGGACGGACAATAAACTTAGGCTGTCTATCGCCTTTAACATCAATACGTAAACCTGAATAAGGTCGTCGCTTCAGAGAACCTTGACCGTTGCGACCAATGAAGAGATGCGATCGCGCCACTAATCTATTTTCATTCCCAAAAGTCTCCATCAAATCTGCTCCCTCAATCCGTTGGCGGCGCAAACTAAACCCGCTTCCACCACAAACAAGCCAGTGGATATGAGCATCAGCGTGTCCTGTATCCATTGTCTCTAAGTGTTCTAAGCAGTGGGCGTGACCATTTAACACCAAGTCAACCAAAGGACGGCCCTGATTTAAGGAACCGATTTCTTTAGCTACTGCATCCAGCACACCACGGAAGCGATCGCGAACGCTCAAAGTTTGTGCTTGCTCCCATTTTGTCGCCTCAGTTACGTAAGGAGGATGATGGAAATAAATCACCCTTCCCCGAACTTCTGAATTATTCCAAGATTCAATTAATCTTTGCTTGAGCCAGTCTAATTGTTCGATATCAGTCTGCATTGTTTTGTCACTGGCTAATTGCTTCTTGATATCAACAATAATTTCTTCGATTTGCGATAGCTTGGCGTGCAAGTCGTCTAATTGGTCGGCTTCAATGGGGTTTTCAGGACGAAGCTTGGCTGAGGTTTCAATGATTTGCTGCTTTTCTTGCTCTAAATCTTCCCGACGCTTTTCTAAGATTTTGCGATCGGCATCACCTTGTTTTGTTTTAGGCAGGGGTGGCGGATCGTTAAATGTATTAGAATCTAAGGCAAAGAAATCAATCCCGCCATAGCGAAAAGTATAGTAGCGATTGGGAAGGCGGGTAAAATGCCCAGGTTCGTACTTCAAACAACGACCTGTATCTGTCTTACCTGTGTAGTACTTATCTAAATGGTTAGTTAGCTCTCCTGGAAGCTGCAACGCCTTCAGATAGTCTAGAAAAGCCCGTGCGTAAGCCTCACCAGTTCCTGAGCCATGTAAGGCTACATCTAAGTCTAACCGCGATCGCAATAGGCGACGAATCGGTAATGTTGTTAGAGATGCCAAGCTCAACAAAATGGGCAAGTTATAGTAATCGTGGTTTCCCGGTACTGGTAAAATAGGCAGCTTAAAAATCATCTGGTCATAAGCAATCCGTTTTGGATGCTCTCCCCCCAAGATAAACTCTCGGTAAGGCTCGATGAAATTCTGCTGATAGTATTCACTCGACCCCACTAAATAGATTACATCCCCGGTATGCAGCATAAACCGGGATTCATCGTGATGGGGCAACATCAGTTCAGCTATCTGTCGCTGGGGATTGTGTCCCCGATGCCTACCAGAACCACTATCACCCACAACTAAAAATGAGAATTCTGAATCGTCTGTTTGTCCATCCTCTAACATCAGGCGAGTTTGGTCGATGTTCCGTTCCACAATTAACGGATCTTGCCACTTTACTCGCTGATTCATCTTACGAATTTTGTTAGCGATCGCTGGATCTGATACAAGTTTCAATGCAACATACTCCTGAATCTTGAATAGCAGGGGAGCAGGGGGTAGGGGAGC
>NZ_NOLI01000206.1:0-10319 GCF_002245975.1 Nostoc sp. 'Peltigera membranacea cyanobiont' 213
GGATAAATCGTTCTGAACTCTTGTTGAGAAAAATGCTTAAGTGAAAAGTATTATATTTAACTTTTGCTCGTTCTAGTGGCTTTACTGAAGAAGAGGTGAGTTTTTGTGCTGACTTTTTCGGTCAAAGTAATTATTAGAGAAGATAGTAAATGACAAAAGAAAATTTTAAACAAGCAATTTTCGAGGCGCATCAGCGACTAGAAAAACTCTTGCAGCTTGCAAGCCTTGCGATAGAGCAATCCATAGAGTCGGACTATCCTATAGAGCTTTTGCAACAAGCGATCGCCGAAATCTCTATTTCTCTGGAAGAGTTACACCAACAAAATGAGGAATTGATTGCTACACGCCATTTGGTAGAAGCCGAACGCCAACGTTATTACGATTTATTTAACTTTGCTCCAGATGGTTACTTGGTTACAGATGGTGCTGGAATTATCCAGGAAGCTAACCATGCTGCCGCTAACTTATTGAATGTGCGCCAGTCTTACCTGATTGGTAAACCAATGTCTGTGTTTGTGCATCAGACAGAACGGCAGAAATTTCGTCAAATCATGCTGCAATTGCAACAGCAGGGGCAAGTTAAAAGAGAAGAGTTGCGGATTTATCATAATGAAGGAAGTCTGGATTTTCCGGCAGAATTAACTGCGATCGCTGTGGAAGACAATCAGGGTAAAACCGGAAACTTGCGCTGGCTATTCAGAGACATTAGCGATCGCCACCAAACACAACAGAAAATCCGCGAACAAGCTGCCCTACTAGACATCACAACAGACGCAATGATCGTCCAGGATTTGCATAACCAAATCTTATTCTGGAACCAAGGCGCAGAGAAGATGTACGGCTGGCAAGTTCAGGAAGCTGAAGGAAACAACGCCTGGGAACTTTTATCTCAAAAAACCTCACCTCTCCTCTCAGAGGCTCTAAAAACTGTTCTTGAGCGGGGAATGTGGCAGGGAGAATTGCGTAAATTCGCAAAAAATGGTGAAGAACTAATCATTGCTAGCCGATGGACGTTAATGCTTGATGCCGCAAGTTTGCCTAAATCAATCCTGATTCTTGACACCGATATCACCGAGAAAAAACAACTCGAAACCCAGTTATTGCGTAGTCAACGTTTAGAAAGCTTAGGCATTCTCGCCAGTGGTATTGCTCACGATCTCAACAATATTCTCACCCCAATGATGGGAATTTCTCAACTGCTGCCCCTAAAATATCCCCATCTTGATGACCTTTCGCTGCAAATGCTGAATATCCTCGAAAGCAATGCCAAACGGGGTAGCGATCTGGTGCGGCAAATTTTGTCATTTACCCGTGGTTCTGAAAAACAAACCACAATCGTGCAAGTATCGCAAGTAATAGAAGACATCAAGCAGATAGTCCAACAGACATTTCCCAAATTCATCGACATCAACGTAGACATAACACCAGATATCGGCATTGTTTTTGGAGACAGTACCGAACTGCATCAGGTGTTGATGAACTTAGCAATCAATGCTCGTGATGCCATGCCCAATGGCGGTAAACTCTGTATTTCTGCCACCAAGGTATTCATCGATGAAAAATATGCCAGGATGCACATAGGGGCAACAGTTAATTCTTATGTGAAAATTACGGTTACTGATACTGGAGTTGGTATTAACTCAGAAATTATCGATCGGATTTTCGATCCCTTTTTCACCACCAAAGGAGTGGGTAAGGGGACAGGACTGGGTTTATCTATATTAATGGGGATCGTCAACAGCTACGGCGGTTTTGTGGAAGTAGCCAGTCAGGTAGGAATTGGGACTACATTTAATGTATATTTACCAAATCAAGAAGGCAGTACTTCTCAAGTAGTAGATGAGGTAAAACTGTCAACAGGTCAGGGAGAATTGATTTTAGTTGTTGATGATGAAGTAGCCATCACTGAGATTACCAAAACTACACTAGAAATCTATAACTATAGGGTATTGACCGCCCAAAATGGGATTGAGGCCCTGGCCCTCTACACCCAGCATCAAGATGAAATTAGGCTGGTGCTGATGGATATAATGATGCCATCAATAAGTGGGAAAACAGCCATCCGCACCTTGCAAACCATCAACTCGCAAGTGCCAATTATTGCCATGAGTGGATTAGCTACGGCTGAGGCATTAGTACAAACTACAGGTGTTGCTATCCAAGGTTTTTTAGGAAAACCTTTCAGTACCAAGCAATTATTGAACTTTGTTCAAAAAATATTCAGTTAAAATCAATCTGCTAGACTATTTAGCTAAATTAACATTCTGGAGTTTTGTGACTCTGTGCTTACTCAATTACCGACAATCAACGTCCTCAAACAACCTACTAGCTCTGCTTGGGTTGAACAAGCGATCGCTAACTTAGATATCATCTTACTCGACCACTCCCACTGTGAACGCAAAGCAGCAGGTGTAGCCTTGAATATGATGTTTCGTTACCCTTCTAATACTAAAATGGTTCGGGAATTAACTGCGATCGCCCGTGAAGAACTAGAACACTTTGAGCTAGTTAACCAATGGCTAGAACGCCGGAATATTCCCTTAGCTCCCTTACAACCGCCTCCTTATGGCGCAGGTTTAAGAGCTACAGTCCGCCCCAAAGAACCTGAGCGATTTCTGGATTCCTTACTAGTCACTGGTTTAATTGAAGCTCGCTCTCACGAACGCCTGGGACTGTTAGCTGCTCACTGTCCAGAGCCAGAGTTAGCAAAATTTTATCGGGGGTTAATGGCATCCGAAGCGCGTCATTACGGCATATACTGGGTATTAGCTGCTACTTACTTCGACAGAGAAATAGTCATGCAACGGCTTGATGAATTAGCAATTGTCGAAAGCGAGTTGCTGGCGACTTTGCATCCAGAACCTAGAATTCACAGTTAGTAGACTAAGGCAACAGATATGAAGCTTCAGCTAACACACCTGAGACTACTTGTCTCCAACTACAAAGATTCTTTTCTGTTCTACCGGGATCTGCTGAAATTTGATGTCGATTGGGGCGATGAAGATAGCGGATATGCTGAGTTTAATACTGGATATCTCAAGCTAGGTTTGTTCAAAAAAGAATTGATGGCTGAAGTAGTCCCAAGAATCGAACAGCCTTCATACATTGTCAGTCGAGATAAAACAGTCTTGATTTTCGCAGTCGATAACGTGGATGAGGTTTATGAGCAAGTCAAAAATCATAATGCGATCGTTGTCACTGAACCACAAGATCGCCCAGACTGGGGAATTCGCACGGCTCATTTTCGCGATCCCGATGGCAATCTCATCGAAATCTACAACAATCTAGGAATTGTTAGTTAAAAGTTTAATCTTAGTTTGATTTATTATTACCCAATTCATATAAATAGGGGACATATTTGCAATACGTCCCCCTAGAAGTTTTAGGCATTTATAACCTTCTAAATTTTTGGTCATTAAAGCTAGAATAATGTTTAATTACAGTTCTAATCAGACTAGCTTCAACTATTCAGGTTCACTGTTTATGTAGATGCTGGCTTTTTCTTCACGACTCTATTCATTAAACTAAGAACCAGCAAACCAAAAATTGCCCCAGGTTCAGGAATAGCAGTTGCAGTCAACTTACCTCCAAGATCCAACCTACAATCGGGGTATGTATTGCATACTTCTGGTGAAAGGTCATCCTTCAAGAATATCTTAGCCGTTGGTAATCCTTGTTCGGCATTTAGATAAGTATAAAAATCTAAACCTGTCACATCTGTTGCAAAGTCAATTCCTAAATCAAAACCATTAGTTGCGTCAAAGCTACCAGTTTGTAAAACAGTCTTTGTGACTGGATCGAAGTTGAAATTAAAACTACTATCCGATTGCGGAAAATCGTAGTTAAAAGTTTGTAATAAAGTTCCCTGTGGGTTGAAGAAAGAAATACCAAAATTAGTCAATTGCTCCTTGGTAACAATGCTTCCCAGTAAATTATCATCATAGCTGAACTGCCCTTTAGCTGAATAACCTTTATCTCCTCGCCAATCAAGCTCAAAAGAAGCAGCATCAGCATTGGGAGCATTAATTAAACTAGCCATAGAGCTAAAAGCAACAACAGCTACAGTAGCTTTTATTTGGTTACGAATGCTTTTCATGTTCTTGATATTTGATATCGTAGTTAACTGCAAAATTTTCATCAGCATTGCAATCAATACTGATTCTAGAAATCCGGCTTGATTCTTGAAATTACTTGCGTAAGTAGCAAAAGGCAAAACGCAAGATAATTCAGAGCTAATAGGCTTAAATTGCTCCTAAAACTAGAAGCTTTAAGGTCTATTACTGACAATAAAAATGGACTTTCTTACCTGATTAATGTCTGAAATATCTTCAGGAAAACTGTATCATTTAGATTCAAGTTATCCTTACGTTTTTTCCATAAAAATCTAAAAATGTATAACTTATTTTCTGAATGCTAAATTATATTTCTTTGCTTAAATTAATCTTTAACTTGTCTTAACCAAATCTCGTTTTATTGCTAACATACAAGTATCTTTATTTTCTAAAATTCAATTTTCTATATTATTTTTTTTTACCTTTTAAAGAAAGCTATTACAACCAAGCTAGCTGCCACCGCAGACTATGTTGATATATAGATAATAGGCTTGGACAAACCCACCTAATATGCATGTTTTTTGCTTGTTTTAGGAAATTTATATAAAAACTTATCTTTTGTTAACTAACCCTAAATTAAATAAACCATTACCCAAACTTAATCAAAATCAAATATTTTTTCTTCAGCATTATTTGAAGTAACCAAACCATCCTCATGACATTTTCAAGGGTAAACCAAAAGTCAACACCAAGACCGGTTTTGTAGTAGGACAGAAGTTGTCTGTAGATTGGGTGAATATTCCTGACCCCAACCCAACAACTACAGATAATGTCAGATTGCAAGGCTTCGACTTAGGTGCAGCCCAGTTTAGCCGTGGGGAAGGCATCTATTATGAGGATAACAAGGGTAAGAAAGGCAACAATGGCAAAGGTGAATTTTATTTTACCGCTACAGATGGTGGCCCTGTAGGTGGTGGTCAGGTCTGGCGCTACATTCCAAGTGAAGAGACAATTGAATTGTTTGTCGAGTCTCAATCTAAAAATGAACTCGACATGCCCGATAACATAGTTGTGGCCCCTTTTGGCGATCTGATTCTCTGCGAAGATGGGGATGGTGAAAATTTCTTAAGAGGTGTGACTCCTGACGGCGAACTTTATAATTTCGCACGTAACGCTTTAAATGATAGTGAGTTTGCTGGAGCCTGCTTCTCTCCTGATGGTCACACTTTGTTCGTTAACATTCAAACCCCTGGTATTACTTTAGCTATTTGGGGCCCTTGGAATAGTAATAGAGGCTGATTTTAATTGTAGTAATATCAACGTCAGCGTAGGCGTAGCCCGCCGCAGGTATCGCTACTATATCGCTGAATTATCCATCGTAAAGAGACAAGGGGAGGGGAAAATAATTCCCCTTCCCTTGTCCCTTGATTGACACTTTGAGAGTACTGTCTGAAACAGACTCTGCAAGAATTGCTATTTGCTGAGTAAATTGGGATATAGAACCAGAAAATTTTCTGTGTAAACTTGACCAGCAAATGGTAATGAAAAACTATTATCAAGATTTTATAATTCGTGATTGGGTCGCAAGCGATCGCACAAGAGCCGCCGAAGTCATCAGTTATGTATTATCAGAATACGGTCTGGCTTGGGAACCAAAGGGCGCTGACCGAGATGTGCTGCGAGTAGAGGAATTTTATTTAGCTACTGGGGGAGAGTTTTGGGTAATTGAACACCAAAGCCAGTTAGTCGGTACTGGGGCATACTACCCCATACACCGAGGCAAAAAAGCTGTAGAAATCCGCAAAATGTATCTTTTGCCAAGTATTAGGGGTTTGGGATTAGGGAAATATTTGTTACAACAGCTAGAAGCCGCGATCGCAGAGCGGGGATTTGGGCAAATTTGGATTGAAACCGCCAGCGTTTTGGTGGAAGCAGTCAAGCTGTATGAAAGCAACGGCTACACTCCAGCAACGGGAGTAGAAACAACACGCTGCGATCGCGTGTATTTTAAGTCATTGGTCAATGGTCATTAGTCATTGGTCATTGGTCATTGGTCATTAGTTAAGAACAAAGGACAAATGCACACTTGGATTAAAAATCTTACAGGCTTACTCAATCTTTTTCTCCAATCCCATTGCCCCCTATGTCAACGCGCAACTTCGCAAGAATTTTGTCAGAACTGCACCAGACAACTGCAAAAATGTCAACGGAAAGACCCAATTTCTCTATGGAAAGAGCCAATACCAGTATTTGGCTGGGGGGAGTATGGTGGCCCGGTGAAACGAGCGATCGCAGCGATGAAATACGAAAATCAACCCCAAATAGCTCGTCCTCTGGGTCAATGGTTAGGAGAAGCATGGTTGTTAAATTCACCAAGGGGAGATAGCCAGCCTGTGGTAGTTCCCATTCCAATGCACCCTAGCAAGCAAAAACAACGTAAATACAATCAAGCTGCACTAATAGCACAAAGCTTCTGCGAAGTAACTGGATTAAAATTGAAACTAAACGGTTTAGCCAGAGTGCGAGAAACTGAAGCGCAATTTGGTTTATCGGTATCTAAACGAGAAAAAAACCTGGCTCAAGCTTTTGCTGTTGGGCAAGAATTTCGCGATCGCCCCCCAAATGTTCCAGTACTGTTAGTGGACGACATTTATACTACTGGTGCTACTGCCAGGTCTGCTGTACAAGCACTTCGTCAGTATGGAATAGTGGTCTTAGGATTAGTAGCAGTAGCCACTGCTGTCAAAGACGGATAAATCCCGAATTAATGGGCTAAATTGAACATATAAGCGTATAAGTTGACCGAATTACTCTATTTTTGTGGAAAAAATTGCTTGAAATGTATGAATAAAGTTTTTGCGGCGGGTTTAAAACAACTCATGATTATTCCTGCCACATTGCTGGCAATAAGTGTAAGTACAAGTACAGCTTTTGCTCAAAATAAGTTGTATAGTCCAATTCCTTTATCTAACAGTACTGAAATTACTGATAGCCTCTCAGATAAAGACATTCCCACAGGTCAAGGTGGGTTTGCTCGTGATTATACTGTGAAGTTACAAAAAGGCGATAATTTAGCAGTTGACCTGTCATCTGAAAACTTTGACAGCATCATCACACTGCTAGCACCTGATGGTTCGACTCTGGCAGAAAATGATGATGGCCCTGATGGTACTAGCAATTCCTTACTATTTACCCGCATCGTAGAGACAGGGAATTATGTTATTCGTGTCCGGTCTTTTGGAGAAACTGGGGTTGGGGCTTTTAAGCTCAAGGTGACAAAGCTACAACCGATTAAATGAATTTGTCATTTGTCATTTGTCATTGGTCATTGGTTAGGAGTCAGGAATTAAAATTTCTTTTCCTGCTCCTTTATCTCCGCATTTATTAAAAAACGGTTAGCACGCAGAGAAATAAGGCTTCAGTCCACTCGACGACCGCGCCATAGGTGTCTCCGGTGTGTCCGCCTAATTTGTGGTTGAACCATGCACCGGTTAAAATGGCGATCGCACTTCCGGCAATTATCATTGCTAGTGCCAGAAATAATTGCTGTTTATCTATCAGCACAAGTAAACCACTCAAAGCCAACAGCAATAATAATCCTGGTAACAAATCTTTGTAAGAACGAATGGCTTGTTTGTGAAGGGCACCTTTGCCGGTTGGTTTCAAATAAGGATATCGCGCGATCGCTACCTGTTGTCCCCAACGTCCCCAGCCACAAGCAGCCATCAGCAACAAACAACGATTTTCTGGCATATCTGTTAAGGCTGTGATTTTTAGTAGCACCAAGGCGATCGCAGCCATTGCCCCAAATGCACCTGTAGCACTATCTGCCATCACCTCCAGCCGCCGATCTGGATCGCCCACTGCTAAACCATCAGCAGTATCCATTGCCCCATCTAAGTGCAGTCCTCCAGTTATACCAATCCAAATACTTACTACCAAAGCACTACGAGTTAACACTGGCATACCAAGATAATCCATTCCCGTATCTAGTAACCCTAAAATTCCCCCAATTATCAACCCTACAAGCGAAGCAAGACGTGCCACTCCCTGAAAGTCCAATCCGTTCAAATACGGAAATGGAATACTCGTGTAAAATATAATGCTAGCTGCCAGCTTAAACAGCAGCTTTTTCCACCACTGTTGCTGTTTCGTCATCGTAATTACATTAATATTTGGTTAATTGCTGGATAATCATCTTAATTTGACTACAATTGAACATTAGTAAACTTTAAAGCTTTAGATAAGATTTACTTCTGTTAGAGATGATCGCTGAAAATTTTGTTATGCTGGTCTAAGTAATAATGAAATAATCTAGAGTAGTTTTTATACAAAAAACAAGAGGTTTCAGGAAATTAAAATTCCATCAAGAATCAAAATTTGTATTTTGTATTCGTTAACTAAAAACTTACTCCAAATTGTTAGACGATTGCCCCACAAAATTGATATTTTTTTAAATGTAGGGAGTAAACAAGCTATTCGATTATGACAGTTTAGCTATGTTGTTGCTCTCCTTAGCTCAATCGCTATTTTCCTATGAGTCACCATCTACCCGACACCAGGATACCAGCTCCGTGCATTATTAACACGGGCATCATTGTGAATAAGCTCGACATCCGGCGATTGCTGGGAGACTTAGGTCGAGTCCACTACATCTACACCCAAGAAGATAAGGTACTGAGCGAGGGTGAAGGGGATGTGATGGAAGTTTTTGCTAATCCACAAAGGTCTACCTTAGTAGCTAACCATGCACTATACTTGAACATTTATAGTTTTGATTACTTGGAACTCAAACAGTCATCGCAACAAGAAACCTACTTCGATTTGATGCAAGAAGGGGTGTGTCTGCGGTTGATTCCCCGCTCAACCCCCATCCAAGAGCGACGAGAGCGAACCTTCAATGTCAGCGCCATCGAAGCGATGATGGAGCAAGTCCTCTCAGCCAGATGGGATGCAGAAATTGACGATGACTGTTCTGATTCTTTCTAAAATAGCGACTACTATACCAATTTGATGTAGGGACAATTCATGAATTGCCCCTACATCGTATAGTTTTGCATAAGTCTTAATAGGCGCATCTTCAAAAATCTAAAATGGCATGAGTGCGAATTTTTCCTTTGAATGTCTTGCTTGCTGTAGTCAGACAAAAGCTAGAGCCGGAGTGTTTTCCACTCCTCACGGGGTTGTAGAAACCCCCAGATTTATGCCAGTGGGAACGCTGGCAAATGTTAAAACTATTACCCCAGCCCAACTACGAGATACTGGGGCACAAATGGTCTTATCTAATACTTATCATCTTCACCTCCAACCAGGGGAAGCGATCGTGGCTGGGGGTGGTGGGTTGCACAAGTTTATGGGTTGGAATGGCCCAATGCTCACAGATTCCGGGGGATTTCAGGTTTTCAGCTTAAGTGAGATGCGAAAAATTACTGAAGAAGGTGTAACTTTCCGCTCACCCCATGATGGACGAATTATTAATTTGACACCAGAGCGCTCCATTGAAATTCAAAATACTTTAGGGGCAGATGTAATCATGGCTTTTGATGAGTGTCCGCCCTACCCAGCGACTCGTCAAGAGGTTGAAACTGCAACTGAGCGGACTTATCGTTGGTTAGAACGCTGTATAACGGCTCATCAACGCAGTGAACAGGCTTTGTTTGGGATTGTGCAGGGAGGCGTATATTTAGATTTACGTTGCCGTGCGGCTGAAGCTTTAGCTAAGTTGGATTTGCCGGGATATGCCATTGGTGGCGTGAGTGTAGGAGAACCACCAGAATTGATGGCTGAGATTGTAAAAGTGACAGCACCGCTTCTACCGCCTGAAAAGCCACGTTATTTGATGGGTGTGGGTACCTATCGGGAAATGGCGATCGCGATCGCATCTGGCATAGATTTATTTGATTGCGTAATTCCCACTCGCTGGGCGAGACATGGAACGGCAATAGTCCAGGGCGGACGCTGGAATTTAAAAAATGCTAAGTTTCGTGAAGATTTTACGCCATTAGATGAAACTTGTCCTTGCTACACGTGTCAAAATTTTAGTCGTGCTTATGTATCTCATTTAGTGCGATCGCAGGAAATTTTAGCTTATACCTTGTTGAGCATTCACAACATTACCGAGCTAATTCGCTTTACCCAAAAGATTAGAGAAGCAATATTAAGCGATCGCTTCACTACAGAATTTGGCCACTGGCTAAACGAAGAAAGTCGAGATGAGGAGTGGGGACTAAGGATTGGGGACTAAGGATTGGGGACTAAGGATTGGGG
>NZ_NOLI01000207.1:0-10270 GCF_002245975.1 Nostoc sp. 'Peltigera membranacea cyanobiont' 213
TCGCTCATATTTCTGTGTCAAAAAACTCTCTGATGTTCTTTTACCACAGAATGTTAGTATTTTGGAGATGTCTAGTCCTTGTCCGTAATTACGGACATACATAACTTTTTTGAGAATGAATTGCTCTTTGATTTTTGGATCGAGCTGTTGAAATACTTTTCGACTATCAACAATTGGTGTTTCCCCGCCTTCTGTTGCTGCTTTTACACAAAAAAACATATTTTTTTTGGCCAGCTTCGGGCGTATGCCATTTCATTGTGTAAAGGAATTGATTCTTCTGCGGGGTATTCAGTTGATGTATATATATTACCACTTACTTGGCTGCGAGGAGTTGACCGATAAGAATATTCAATTAATTCTCCAGAAATACTTTTAATTAACTGTTCAAAATCAGTAACTACTTTGATATTGAAGTTACGAAAAAGAATTCCTCCATATTTGAATAATTGAGTTTCTAGCCAATCACGATTGTTGGCTACCCAAGCTATCAAGTTTACGTCATTGACCTGAGGTTTAATAATTAATGGTAAATGCTGTCCTGGCAGAATAAACTCTGTTTTTATGAGTTCTTCTGGCGACACAATGATTGGTTTTCGTCTCCCGGATTTGAAATTCATTATTCTTTTTATAAATTTTACTGAAGAATTATTTTTTCTAACACTGCTCAAGAACTATTAACCTAATCAGTACTAATAATTCCTTTGCGTTTAACTTTACCTAATTTCTGAGAACGCGCTGCTTGAAAATTTTGGTGTTTGAGAAATTGGTCTTGTTTTTCAGCCTCATTTAAGATTGCTCTCAACTGGTTCAGCTTGATATCAGGCTGTTCAACAATAATGCCTAGAAGTTTTACAAAAAGTTCTGCCATCCGAGCAATCGTACTAGCATCAAATAAGTCTGTTTTATACTCAAAAAAGCCTTTGATTCCTTCTGGTATTTCTGAAAGGTCAAGCTTCAAATCGTGCTTAACCATTACAGTTTCAGCCTCTAAAAAGCTAAGTTTAAGTCCTGCAAGTTCAAGATTGGATATAGGGGCATTCTGAAGGACAAACCATACCTGAAACAAAGGCGTGTGATTGAGGTTACGTTCTAGCTGTAGTTCAGCTACCAGCTTCTCAAAAGGTAAATCTTGATGGGTATATGCACCTAAGGTTACTTCCTTAACTTTTTGCAGCAAATATCTAAAGCTGGGATTATTTGAGAGATTGGTACGCAATACTAAGGTGTTGATAAAGAAGCCAATTAATTGCTCAATTTCGCTACGGTTGCGGTTGGCAA
This sequence comes from Nostoc sp. 'Peltigera membranacea cyanobiont' 213, assembly GCF_002245975.1. Lineage (NCBI taxonomy): Bacteria > Bacillati > Cyanobacteriota > Cyanophyceae > Nostocales > Nostocaceae > Nostoc > Nostoc sp. 'Peltigera membranacea cyanobiont' 213. The sequence continues at coordinate 1,279 of NZ_NOLI01000207.1, forward strand.
TGGCAGAACCTATGAGAATATCTTCCTGATTAGTATAGTGGTAAAGCAAGGTATTGAATGCTGCCAGCAGGGTCATAAAGAGAGTGACTCCTTCTTGCTGGCTTAGAGATTTGAGAGACTTGGATAGTGTCGCAGGAAGTGAGAAAGAGTGCTTTTTCCCAATGGAAGTTTGAAGGTGCGATCGCGGTCTATCTGTTGGCAATTCCAGAACTGTTTTCGCATTTGCTAATTGCTCTTTCCAGTAGCGTAGCTGAGTATCAAGTATTTTCCCTTGTAACCACTCTCGCTGCCAAAGAGCAAAGTCTGCATATTGGATGGTTAATTCCGGGAGTAAAGAGTGTTTTCCAGTGGAGAAGGCTTCGTACAATGCTGCCAACTCTTGAACCAACAAACCAATTGACCAGCCGTCTGAGACAATATGGTGGATTGTAAACAATAATATATGCTCTTGCTCGTCAACGCGCAAGAGAGTACATCTGAGTAATGGCCCTTGGGTAAGGTCAAAGGTACTTTGAGATTCTTCTACAATTAGTCGTTGTACATCAGTATTCCGTTGTGCTTCTGGCAAGTTACACACATTCATTACTTTGATTGTGACATTTGCAGTCGGAATAGGATGAATGACTTGAACTGGTCGATCCTCGATTATTTCAAAAGTAGTACGTAAAGCTTCATGGCGTTTCACAATTTCCTTGAAACTTTGCTCCAGAGCCACGATGTGAAGCACACCTATCATCTGTATAATTATTAGTTCATTAAAAGCATTTTTAGCAGTATATTCTACTAACCCAATTCCACCTATAACTGAAGCTTGTGATGAAGTCAGGACAAAGAAATCCAACTCGACATTTTTGAAGAGATTATCGAGTATTATTGTTCCTATTATTTTCGGCGTAAAAACAATTCTTCCTATTTCTAGCGTTTTTTGTGCAATTAATCCTTTTTTGTCTTCTAGAGCATTATGAATTACCCCATTAATTTGACCAAATCGATTATTTGCCTGAGTGATTGCTGCTTCCATTTGTTCTCGATTGGTAATGTCAGCTTTAAATACTAAAACTTCCGCACCCAACGCCTCAAGTTCTTGCAATTTAAGGATCTTACGGCTGACGCTATCTTGAACGCCATAATCTGATAGCCATTGTGACCACTCATCTCGGTTAGGAAAAGCTGAACGTCCTATCAGTATGAGTTTTGCTTTTACAGTCTTCGCTAGATATTCTGCATTAAAAAGACCAACTCCTCCTAATCCGCCCGTAATCAGATAAACTCCCCTTTCCCTTAACTGGGGTTTTGCTTCGACTACTCTATCCAAGCGGACGGGTTCAAAAGTTTGCACCCAACGATAATTTCCACGGTACGCCACAACACGGTCAGACAATTGAACCGTGAATTCCGCCAGTAACCGATCTACAAGTTTTTCTTGTTGCCAATTTTCTGTTTCAGGAATAATGATATCAATACTACAACAGGCAATATTCGAGTACTCTTGTTGAATGACTTTACACGGCCCTAATATAAAAGCCTTACCTGGGTCTAACACCTCTGAGCCTGTCACCTCCTGCAAATTGTTTGACACGATTCCAATTTGCATCGGATTTGTCATCCTTTGCTGCTCTGCAAGTGCTTGTGCTAGAAATACCAGACTGTAGAAGCCTAGAGTTTCACACCTTTCAAGGGACTCAATTGTTAATTCTGTGCCACTGTTCAATGTAAGATTCCACAAATGTAAAATCCTGTTTGGAGTCACCTCCACTCTATTAAGTTCTTTGATTAAGGCGTAGTAGTCATCCTGTCGTCGAGGGTTGATGGTATATACGCGTCGATCGGATGCTATTTCGCTACTAAATTGCTCTCCTATTCTGACGATAATTGCATTGTTACCCTCAAGGGTAAGTCGTTGCACGATTTTCTCACCCAAGCCGCACTCATCAATAAATATTAACCAACACCCTGCCTGAGTTGCTTGAAGCTTTGAGCTAAACGGCTGAGGCGGCATTAAGCGTTTCCAAGATGGAATATAAAACCAGTCGGAAATATCTAGTTTTTCGTGTAATGAAACTTCGGGTTCAATCCAGTAACGCTGTCGCTCAAATGGATATGTTGGCAGGGGAAGACGATGACGGTACTCATTGGTGTAAAATCTTGACCAATCTACTTGTACTCCATACAACCAGAGTTTACCTAATGTGTTCAATAAGAATGTAATATCTGACTGTTTTTCTTTCGGATGCCGTAATGAAGATAGTCCTGGGGAATTTAAATGCTTTTTAGTAAAGCTACACAAAGTGCGTCCCGGCCCCACTTCTAGTAGGATGTGATTTGGCTCTTGCAACAATGTATAAATGCCTGCTGCAAACCGCACTGTTTGCCGTAAATGTTTTACCCAGTAATTTGAATCTGTGGCTTGCTCTGCTGTAATCCAGATTCCTGTGACATTAGAAACAAAGGGAATTTTTGGAGGATGTAATTTGACTTTGCTTACTTCTTTCTGGAATGCCTCTAATATGGGTTCCATCATTGGGGAATGAAAAGCATGGGAAGTATGGAGACGGCGGCAGTCTATACCTCGATCTTGGAGCTTGTTTTGAAATGCATCTATAGCATTATGGGTTCCCGAAACCACACACAAGGCTGGTGCATTGCTGGCAGCGAGGGATAATTTTTCATCCAGTAGAGCTACAACTTCTTCCTCTGGCAGTGGTATGGAGAGCATAGCACCAGATGGTAGTTGTTGCATCAGTCCTCCACGCGCCGCCACTAGCGCCAAAGCATCTTCAAGTGACATGACACCAGCAAGGCAAGCTGCCACATATTCCCCGATGCTATGACCAATCATTGCACCTGGAGAAATACCCCATGACATCCACAACTGAGCTAGAGCATACTCTATTACAAACAATGCAGGCTGAGTAATGTCAGTTTGTTGCAGTTTTTGTGCTGCGGCTTCTGACTCCGACTCGCCCGGATATATGAGCGATCGCAAATCCAAACCTAAATGAGGTTGAAGCAATTCACAACACAGATCGACCTGTTCTTGAAAAATCGGCTCAGTCTGGTATAGTTCTTTACCCATATCCACATACTGAGCGCCCTGTCCAGGAAACATAAAGGTGATGGAGCGATCGCCACTTTCGAGTAAGTGAGTGAAAACTCTTTGAGGATCTGGCTGCTGTAAGGCGCTAGTTGCATCTTCGATATCCGCGCACACCAATATGCAACGATGATTGAATTCCCTGCGTCCTACTTGCAATGTATGCGCCACATCCGCCAGGGTAATATCGGGATGTTGCTTGAGGTACTGAACCAGATTTGTTGTTGCAGTTTCTAAAGCTGAGTCTGTTTTGGCAGAAAGTACCAATAACTGCCAAGGGCGAGAGGAACTGGAAGCTGGTAACGCTGGAGCCTCTTCCAGAATGACATGAGCATTAGTCCCACCAATACCTAAGGAACTGACCCCAGCCCGACGAGGGGTAACTCCGGTTTTCCATTCTGTAAGCGTTGTATTAACGAAAAAAGGACTATTGGCGAAATCTATTTGAGGATTAGGTTGCTCAAAATTTAAGCTGGGTGGTATCTGCTGATGTTTAAGGGCTAGAACTGTTTTAATCAGTCCTGCAATCCCAGCAGCTGCGTCCAAATGACCGATATTTGTTTTTACTGAACCGATGGCACAAAAGCCCTTTCTGTTTGTACTTTCACGAAAAACCTTTGTTAAAGCAGAAATTTCAATGGGATCGCCTAAGATAGTTCCTGTCCCATGAGCTTCTACATAGCTAATTGTTTCAGGTTCTAGCCCAGCTAAAGCAAGTGCTTCTGCGATCGCATCTGCTTGTCCGTTAACGCTGGGTGCTGTGTAACCAACTTTACCAGAACCATCATTATTGATGGCACTACCTTTAATTACAGCATAGATATTGTCACCATCAGCGATCGCCTCAGCCAACCGCTTTAAAACCACAATTCCTACACCATTACCAATAATTGTTCCCCTGGCTCTGGCATCAAAGGCGCGACAGTGACCGTCAGGTGATAAAATTCCCCCTTCTTCATACAAATACCCGGTTTTTTGGGGAATGTGAATAGATACTCCACCTGCTAAAGCGATATCGGATTGGTAATTTAATAGACTTTGACAAGCTAAAGAAATAGCTACTAAGGAAGTAGAACAGGCAGTTTGTACTGTTAGACTTGGGCCTGTGAGATTTAATTTATAAGAAACGCGAGTCGCGAGGAAATCTTTCTCGTTGCCAATTCCCTCTTGGAAAATGCTACCCAATCCAGTGCGCTCGCTATTTAAATCCAATGATAAATAATTATTTGAACTAGAACCACCATAAACTCCAATCCGACTTTCGCAACGTTGGGAGTCATAGCCAGCATTTTCTAATGCTTCCCATGCATTTTCTAAAAATAAACGATGCTGCGGGTCTGTAATTTCTGCTTCTTTGGGATTCAAGCCGAAGAATGAAGCATCAAATAAATCTATATTTTCTAAGATAGCAAGGTTTTTCACATAATTAGAATTGCTAAGTAATTCTGGATCAATTCCAGAGGCAATTAATTCTTCATCCGTGAAAGTAGATATTGATTCTACTCCAGAGCATAAATTTTCCCAAAAATCTTCAATATTATTAGCACCGGGGAAACGTCCTGACATGCCAATAATTGCAATTTCTTGTATTGAATCGTAACTATTCATTACTCTTATTTTACCTCATTAATTACACTTTTTATTAGAGCAAACGGCTAGCCACCACAACTTTACCCAACCAAGGAAATTCCAATAACATCAACGTAAATGTCACAAAAATTGATCCAATAATAATTGGAAATAAAAAAAGCAATGAGTGCAATGTAGTAGTCAAGTTTCCTGTTTGCATAGTTTTGCTAAAGTCTTTTCTACTTATTTACGTGACTTATGAGTTTGTTTTTGTCGGTTTAGAGCCAACTTCTGTTTTTCAGATCGATGATGAATCTCTTTAAAAGAATGTTGTTCTTGCTGTTCTTGACTAAGGTGTTTCGCCAACAAACTGATACTAGGATATTGAAACATTTCTACCACTGAGATATCGCGTTGTAATTTTTCTCGCAGTTGTGCATTCACCTGAGAGATCAGTAAAGAATGACCGCCTAGATCGAAAAAGTTATCGTTAATACTAACTTTTTCAAGACCGAGTACTGTTTGCCACGTACTAGCAATGGTCTGCTGTAGCTCTGTTTCAGGAGCAGCATAAAGGTTGTTGTGGGTAGAGTAACTTTCTGGCAACGGTAAGACGCGACGATTGACTTTGCCATTGGGGGTTAAAGGAAGCGCGTCTAAGAATATAAAAGCCGTTGGCACCATGTATTCAGGTAGCTTTTCTCTGAGGAAATCTCGGAGTTGAGGTACTCGTTCACGCACTAAACTTCCTTGCCAGGGAGTATTAGCGTAATCGTGCCAAGGACGGGACGAAGGAGGTACAGCAGCAGGCAAACAGAAACACTGAGTAGCATTTGTAGAGCGCGTGAAGATCGCGTCATAGCGATCGCCTGCACCATTACCTGACCAAGTAATTTGGACTGAGTAAGGGAAGTCTTTTTCTAATGCCCAGAAGACTTCTGGCTCTATGCCTCGATCTTCAAGGGAGCTTAAAACCTGTTTGATCTCGCCTACAGTTTCTGTTGCCTCACTATTTGCCAACCACTGCACGAGTTGAAGGTCTGCGATCGCACGGGCATTCGGTACACTAGTAAGACCTAAAAATTGGGGCGCAGTTTCTCCTAAGATGCGGCGAACTGAGGATAGGGTTAAATCTTCTTTGTTCCAATCGAGCCAGGTGATTTCCTTTGTCTGAGGCGCTTTATCATCCACATGGAGAATGACATCGTAACGGAATTTGGTTAATTCATTCTGGGAACAACCACGCTCTAGCAAAATATCAACATGAGAAATTTTAGGTAGATGCTGTTTGAGGGCAGTAAAGAAAGCGGGATCGATGACTAATTGTTTTTCCTCAAACAACAGTTTTTGCACCCGCTGTTGCAATGTTTCTCTAGAGAGAGTTTCTGATGCCCGATAAAGTTGAACTGAGGCGTGGAATGCTTCCAACAAGGGCAAACTGCGAACATCTCCTAGAAAAATGAAGCCACCTGGTTCTACAGCATTGACTGCCTTTTCCAAAACCTGTAGCAAATAGTCAATGCTTGGGAAGTACTGAGCCACAGAGACAATTAACACCGCATCAAAGCTATTCTCTGTCACATCATCAAAATCTAAAGCACTTCTCTGGCTGAGTGTGACTCCTGGTAATGGCTGCTCTAGAGTATCTAACTGCTTTTGGAGGACTTGCAGGGCATTTTGTGATGGATCTGTTGCCCAGTACTGCTGGCAATGAGATGCAATGCTCAAAAGCATCAGGCCGCTACCCCCACAACCGATTTCTAAAACCCGGTTGGGCTGTAAAGCCAAGATGCGCCCGGTGGTTTGCTCCATCCACTCACGCACTTCTTCGTCTGGGATAGATTCCCCTGTGTAGCTGCTTTCCCAACCTTTGATATAGAAGCCGGAGTGTTGAGTGGGATCAAACTTTTTATAGAGGCTATCAAAAACAGTTTGCCACTGCAAGGTTTGCTGAGTGTCTAAGGCTTCTACCGTTTCCGGCTGATATTGCCCAACGACATAAGCAATCAAGCGCTGATGGTCACAGCGATCGCTGTGAGCAACGACCACGGCTTCTCGAACATCTGGGTGTTGATTCAGTAAGGCTTCTATTTCTCCTAATTCAATGCGGAAACCCCGAATCTTGACTTGATGATCGATGCGTCCGATAAATTCCAGGTTGCCATCACTTCGGTAGCGAACTAAGTCACCTGTCTTGTAAAGACGCTCCCCAGATTTTGAACTGTAGGGGTTAGGAATAAACTTTTCTGCTGTTAAGTCTGGTCGGTTGAGGTAGCCTCGAGCAACACCGACACCTCCAATATACAATTCGCCGGGAGTTCCTACAGGCACGAGTTGTAGAGAAGGGTCAAGGACATAAGTTTGGACTTGGGGAATGGGTTTGCCAATCGGCACTTCGTCGGCTGTCGATCCTGATAAGTCACAGAGTGTAGCCACAATTGTTGTTTCTGTAGGACCGTAGGTGTTGACAAGGCGGACTCGTTGACCAACTTGCTGCTGCCACGTTGTCAGGTGTTTTTTGTCGGCTCTTTCGCCGCCAATAATCACCAATCGCAAGGAATCGGGAAGTGCCAAATTTGCTGTTGCTAATTCAGAAGTAACTTGATGCCAAAAGGCGGTAGGTAAATCAAGGACAGTTACCCCCCAATCACGACACTGCTGTAAAAATCGAGGTATTGAACTTAGCATCTCATCTGTACGCAGGATGAGAGCAGCACCGCAGATTAGACAGGGGAAGATTTCTTCAGCAGCAGCATCAAAGCTGATGGAAGCGAATTGCAGCACGCGATCGCTTTGCCCGCCTTCTCTACGAGACGCTCCGCGAACGGCATCGCTTCCTTGTAGTCCATACTCTAAACAGGCAATTTTAGCATAACTGGCTAAAGAGCGATGCTGAATCGTCACGCCCTTGGGAGTTCCCGTCGAACCAGAGGTGTAAATAATGTAGACAAGATTTTCTAGTTGCGTCTGATTGACAAGATTTTCCTGACTTTCTTGGGCGATCGCGCTCTTGTCTGTATCAACGCACACGACTTGTGACTCAATCGCAGGCAGAACAGCCAGCAGTGATTCCTGAGTCACAAGGACTGACACCTGAGCATCTTTCAAGATTAAAGCAAGACGTTCTTTTGGATAGGCAGGATCTAGAGGTACATAAGCTCCTCCGGCTTTGAGGATCGCCAAGAGTCCAATCACCATCTCTAAAGAGCGCTCTATGCAGATTCCAACTAAAACTTCTGGCCCGACTTTGCGGGTTTTGAGGTGATGTGCTAGTTGATTCGCCTGCTGATTTAATTCTCTGTAGGTTAAATGCTGGTTTTGAAATACCACTGCGATCGCATCTGGTGTTTGCTCTACCTGTTCCTCAAACAGTTGATGAATGCATTGCTCTGATTGGGAAGGAATTAGGGATTGATTGCGACTAAGTTCTAGTAAATCCTGACGATCTGCCACACTCAAAAGTGGTAAGTTGGATAGCCGAGCTTGAGGATTAGCCGCAATGCCTGAGAGCAAATTCTGAAAATGCCTGAGCATTCGGGTAATGGTGACAGCATCAAATAGGTCAGTATTATAATAGTATGATGCCGCCACTCCTTGCTCTGTAATCTCAATAGAGAGGCTCAAATCAAACTGTGCTGTTTCGGTTTCTATTTTTAACAGGCTCAATGCCAAACCAGGCATTTCTGGTAATTGCGAGTAATCCTGGACATTGAACATGACTTGAAATAGCGGTGTACGACTCATATCCCGCTCTGGTTGCACTACTTCTACCAGTTGGTCAAAGGGCAAATCTTGATGTGTATAGGCTTCTACAGCTACCTTTTTTACCCGCGTCAGCAACTCGTCAAAAGTCGGGTTGCCGCTCATATCTGCACGTAACACCAAGGTATTGACAAAAAAGCCAATTAACCCTTTCACTTCTTCACGATTACGGTTAGCGATCGGTGTTCCGATCGCAATATCATCTTGTCCTGTATAACGGTAGAGAAAAGTCTGAAATGCTGCCAATAGCAACATGAATAAAGTTATACCCTGTTGACGAGCGATCGCCTTCAGTTGCTTAATGACTGCTTCGGACAACTCGATAGATTGTTGAGCGCCGTGTGAAGTTTGCACCGATGGCCGTGGTCGGTCAGTGGGTAGTTGCAATGCGGGTGGCATACCCTCAAGTTGTTGTTTCCAGTAAGAGAGTTGAGTTTGCAGGATTTCTCCTTGCAACCATTGTCGCTGCCAGTGTGCAAAGTCTTTGTATCCCACATTCCGCACCCTAACTGTCACAAGTTCATTAGTACTTAACTAATTGTCGGCGAATAGTATTTATGAACTATA
>NZ_NOLI01000208.1:0-10229 GCF_002245975.1 Nostoc sp. 'Peltigera membranacea cyanobiont' 213
CCCCCTCATCCTCCCCACCCATCGCCGGGGTTGCCTACGGTAGCTACGCCCGTGTATTGCTGTCACCAATTCTCGAAAAGTTGGAGAATAAGGAGGTAAGTAACACCAATGTGAAAGCAATTATTCGCCTAGAAGAAGATGAAGTATTACTTTGGCAAGCTGTAGAACTTGCCCATTCTCTCGTTTCTCAGATTAAATCATGGCAGAGAAGGGAAAGTGAGCATTAGTTAAGCATAATTACTTAGTCCAAAATAGTACTGTAATTCATGTTTAATTTATGTTTGTATAGTCAAGGTAGGAGGTTTGAGCATTGAATGAGCGCTTGAGAACAGTTAGAAGCTGAAAGTATCGATTTACTGTTGTTTCCGTCACCATAGAAAGCATGACGATTACAGACGATCTCCAAAAGTTATTAGATATTTTGCCCCAAGACCTGCAACAAGTACTAGAGAGTCATCCCAAACGAGATAGCTTAGTAGAAGTTGTCTTAGATTTGGGTCGTCGCCCAGAAGCTCGCTTTCCTAATCAAGCTGAGTATCTGAGCGAAATACCCGTTACTCAAGAACAGATAGATGATTGCATTGAACGAGTCGGAATTTTTGGCGGAGATAATCGGGCAGGAATTGAGCAAACTTTGCATCGGATCAGTGCTATCCGCAACCGTACTGGTAAGATTATTGGCTTGACCTGTCGCGTTGGTCGAGCCGTATTCGGAACCATTGGCATGATCCGCGATTTGGTAGAAACGGGTAAATCGATTCTCATGCTGGGTCGTCCAGGCGTGGGCAAAACTACCGCCTTACGGGAAATTGCCCGTGTCTTGGCAGATGATTTGCATAAGCGAGTGGTGATTATTGACACCTCCAATGAAATCGCTGGGGATGGTGATATTGCCCACCCCGCCATTGGTCGCGCTCGGCGAATGCAAGTGGCTCATCCAGACCAACAGCATCAGGTGATGATTGAGGCGGTGGAAAACCACATGCCAGAAGTCATCGTCATTGATGAAATTGGCACGGAACTGGAAGCTTTAGCGGCTCGGACAATAGCTGAACGGGGCGTACAGCTAGTAGGTACTGCCCACGGGAATCAGATCGAAAATCTGATTAAAAACCCCACCTTGGCTGATTTAGTTGGGGGTATCCAAGCTGTTACCCTGGGAGACGATGAAGCTAGACGGCGAGGCTCTCAAAAGACTGTTTTGGAGCGGAAAGCCCCTCCTACCTTTGAAATTGCTGTGGAAATGTTGGAACGCCAACGTTGGACAGTACACGAAAGTGTTGCTGACACAGTAGATAATCTGTTGCGGGGTCGCCAGGCTACCCCACAAACGAGAACTGTTGACGATCAGGGCAAAATTGGGGTTACAAGGCAGTTAGCTGTTGTCAACGGTCGCGGTGGACAGCTAGCCACAGTGGAAGATTCTTTCGCCCCGGCACGACAGGCTAATGGCTGGCGTTCTTCTGGACAAATGGTTGCACTACCGCAATTGCCTGTAGAACGGGTAACAGGACGCAGTGAGTTCGATCGATTGCTGGATGAATCTTTCAATTATTCTGAGAGCATTGATTTGGATGCTGTTACAAGAGTGCCCGGCCCTAATGGTGAAGATTTGCCACTGCACGTTTACCCTTATGGCGTTAGCCGCCACCAACTAGAACAGGTAATTAGCGTGCTAACTTTACCCGTCATCTTGACAAAAGACATAGATACTGCTGATGCCATTTTAGCACTGCGATCGCACGTCAAAAACCACGCCAAATTACGCCAAATGGCCAAAGCCCGTCATGTACCCATCCACATGATTAAGTCCAGCACCATTCCGCAAATTACCCGTGGCTTGCGGCGGTTGCTGAACATGGACGACCCAGAAATGGCCGATGACTTAGAATTGCAACTGTTTTTGCACAATGGTAGCGATGATGAGATGGATGCTCTTGAAGAAGCCAGACTTGCTGTTGAGCAAATTGTGATTCCGAAAGGACAGCCAGTTGAGTTATTACCACGTTCGCCCCAAGTCCGCAAAATGCAACATGAGTTGGTAGAACACTATCGCCTCAAGTCGCATAGTTTTGGCGAAGAACCAAATAGAAGATTGCGGATTTATCCGGCGTAACCTCACCCCCAACCCCTCTTCTAGCAGGAGAGGGGGATTTAATGGATATACTGAATGTCTTATAGAGAGTTTTCTTTAAGAAAAGTAAAACAAGACTTTAATCTGACCCTAGTAGAGGGTGGACGGTTTTTGCCGCCGATAGAGCCAATCTTGCCAAGTCCAATGCTGGCTGAATTTTTAGCAGAAAGTATCCAGCTAGCAATAGCAATGGGTTCTGAGAAAGCTCGATCGGAATTGATTATCAGCCCAATCTTGTTTGAAATCCGAAAAATTCTCAATAGACAAATCAGTTTCTTTTCTGGAGAAGAATTTAATGTTGAACCGGAAGTTGGACTGGCGGGATTTTGCGACTTTTTGATCAGTCTTTCGCTAGAACAGTTATTTATTGAAGCTCCAGCAGTGGTGATAGTGGAAGCCAAGAAGGAAAATCTCAAAGGTGGTTTGGGGCAGTGTATTGCAGAAATGATTGCCGCCCAAAGGTTTAATGCCAAAAACGAAAAACCTCTTGCTACTATCTACGGTAGTGTTAGTAGTGGCAACCTGTGGACGTTCCTGAAGTTAGAGGAAAGCACTGTAACTATTGATTTAAGTGAATATTTAATTCCGCCAGTAGAGCCAATTTTAGGTATTTTGGTATGGATGTTGCGATCGCAATCAACTTAAAGTTTGGTTTTGCTTCTAATTGTTGTTAATTTACCTATGCCAAAAAACCCGGTCATTAAGACCAGGTTTTTGTAGGGCCATATTCCCCCAAGGCTAGTTATAGAAGTCATTTATAATTCAGTGTTCTGGTAATTACTACCAAACTTAGATTATCAATTTCGGAAAACTATCGCCCAATTCTCAAAATTTTCTTGCACTCACTTGTGGGATGCTTGCGGTGGGCTACGCCTATGCTAATATCTGCTATTCGCGATCGCTCAGAGACGCGATGAATCGCCGTCTCTACAATAATCAGTCTTTCGTCTTGACGGCGATTTATCGCGTCATTACTCATTGAAATTCAGATCACAACATCGCTTTCAGAATTTTGCTATTATTTGCTACTTTAAAATATATGCAAATCATAGAAATTTCTCCATTCCAAGCATTCCGCCGCAGTGTGGTAACGGTGATGCAGGTAGTTCCAAAGGAGCTACGCTATGTGGCAATTTTGACATTACTGGGTGGTGCAGGCCCTGCGATCGCCATTTGGCTCAACAAGGTGATAATTGATGAAATTACCCGCTTATTGAGTACGGGAACAACGCAGAATGCGATCGCCCTGATACTTTCTCAACCTGTGCTACTCTCCAGTATTGCAGGTTCATTGCTAGTGAATTTGGTGAGTGATGCGATCGCTAATATCAATAGTTTTGTATATACTTCCCTGCGCGATCGGATTACAGGCTTTATCCAAGGACAAGTAATTGAGAAGGTTGCCACTTTTGAAGATATTGCCCTGTTTGAAACACCCGATTTGCTCAATTTGTTGCAGTTGACCGAAAAGGGAGTCCAACGACTTCCAGAGCTTTGTGTCAGGCTTGTGATGATGCTAGAGGGAATTTTTATCTTCATTCCAGCCATACTGCTTTCGGTATCCCTTGCTTGGTGGATACCCCTAATTTTGTTTAGCTGTGTTACCCCTGCTATGTATGTAGAAAGGAAATACCGCAAGCAAGTTTGGAGGGTAGAAAAAACCCAAGCCAGTCTTCTTCGGGAAATGAACTTGTATAAAACGGTTTTAACTGGAGAGACATACGCCAAAGAAATACGCTTGTTTAGTTTGCAGCCTTTACTACTAGAACGTTGGCACGGACTTTATCGGACAATTTTTAGAGCAATGGAACAGATCCGTCGTCGGGGGACAACGGCGGTTATTGGTTGGTCTTTACTCAGTGGCTTAGGCTTTGCGTTGCCATATTTATATGTAGTTCAGGGAGTGCTAGGTGGAACCCATACTTTAGGAGATTTGGCGCTTTACACAGGGGTAATTTTAGAAGTGCGTCGAAGTTTAGAGAATTTGATGTCTGGCGGGTCAGAGTTGTATGATATTTCACTGGCAACAACGCCCATTTTCCAACTTTTGGAATTAGAACCGCAATTATCCAGTTCTCAATCAAAGGCATGGAGAGAAGTCAAGGAATCGGCTGTTAACAATCAGAACTTTCAAAGAAATGGGAATCGGCAAGCTTTATCAAGTGAAGTATTGCAGACAGGTATTTGCATTGAAAATCTATCCTTTACCTATCCCAATAGCGATGCCTCCGGCGGTAAACAACGCCCCATCTTGAAAAATATCAATCTGAAAATTCACCCCAATGAGATGATTGTATTGGTAGGTGAAAATGGTGCTGGCAAGACCACTTTAACAAAGCTATTGTGTCGCCTCTATGACCCTAGCCAAGGTGCGATTATTTGGGATGGGCAAGATTTACGATCGCTACCCTTAGAAGATTTGCGATCGCGGATTGATGTCGTTATGCAAGATTACGCTCGTTTTCCGACTACTGTGCGGGAAAATGTTGCCTTTGGGAATTTACCGAAAATGCAGGATGACGAAGCAATTACGGAAGCGATCGCTGAAGCTGGTTTAACTAGAGTAATTGAGAAGCTAGATGGTGGTTTGGAAACCCTCTTAGGCAAACAGCTAGAGGGTGGTATCGATCTATCTGGGGGACAATGGCAGAGATTAGCGATCGCTCGTGCATTGCTGCGACTGTCTCCAGCCGAATTACTCATACTTGATGAGCCAACAGCAAATCTTGACCCGAAAACAGAACACGAGATTTACAATATTTTGCGTACTCTAGCGAGGGGGAGAATAGCCGTTGTAGTCAGCCATCGCCTCGCCTTAGCAAAACTAGCAGACCGAGTAGTAGTACTAGAACACGGTCAAATTATCGAGGTAGGCACTCATGACGAACTCATCGCACTAGGCGGACAGTATCACCTAATGTTTACTCGCCAAGCTAGTAGTTATAACTAAGTGGGGCATGGGGCATGGGGCATGGGAGCAGAGGAGAAAGAGGTAATGAATGTTATTCTCCCCAATGCCCAATGCCCAATGCCCAATGCCCAATGCCCAATTTTCAATCCGGTAATTTATATTGCCCAACAATACGCTTGGCAAACTCTGGAACGTGCGCTTCTAATTTCTCTGGATGATTTCGCTTCACATACAAATAATTCCGAGTAAAGTGAGAATCAATGGAAAACCGCGCATATTCCAAACCCTTGGGGCCGATTTTTTCGATAACTACACCCATAAGTTTTGCCGCCCACATCGGGAGGGTCACGCCTTTATCGTAAGCAGGAATACTTTGCTGTACAGCTTCCTTGCGATCGCCTTTAGATGTCACTGGTTGAGTATCTAACTGGTCTTTCACCAAATCCAACATTTCCTTACCAGTATCATTTCTAACTACAATCCATTGCCAGCCGAAGGGTGCGCCCATGTAGCCAACAACTAAATCGGCTAGGGAATTGACGTAATCAAAGCAACTCATACAAGATGGGGCAAAGACATCTTTAAGTTTGTTGGTCTTCAAACCAAAGAAAGGCACTGTTTCTGATGAGCCATCCTCATGTTTGAAGTGAACCCGGAAGTCTTGCATGAATTCGTAATGTACAACTGTCTCTGGCGATCGACTGGTGGTTTCTAAGAATTTTTGTAGTCCAGCGCGGTTAACATTATCTACGCAGGGTGTACCCAAAACATACAGCTTTTCTAAACCCAGTTGTTTTTCTACGGCTCGTAGTGCCTGGATTTGGCAACCAACACCAATTACCAACAGCCGTTTCATGCCCGATTTTTCTATCTGTTCTAATACGGAAAGATTCGGGGAAAGTGTTGGTTTATTTACCCGCGCTGCTAGTATTTCTTCTGGGGTACGCGCGATAACGGGCATGGGTTGAAAGCGGTCTTCTTTGGTGTTTTGCACGCAGACTACGCCTTCAACTAAGCCGCGATTAAGCATTTCAATAGCAATGCTGCTAACAATACCTGTCCATTGTGCGCCTTCGATTGGTTGCTGTTTCCGCGCTGCTATCATGTCTTGATGGACACCAAAGTATAGCTCATCAGGATTATCGAGATGGCGCGATCGCGTATGCGTCTCCACTTCTAGTTCGCCTATTTGCTGATTAATAAAAGCGCAGGCTTCCTTGACATAGTGAATATAATATGTGTCGCATAGTCCGCACTCGCTACAAAGTTCCTTAGCAGGGCGGCGGCTGGTAGGTTTGAGGGCTTTAGCTTTTTTGTGAGGAAAAACTGAGGTCATATAAATTTTTTGTTTTATCCAGTAATCGCTCTTATTACAATACCTTCACTAGCTATGAACTTTCCTTGTAGTTTAAGGTCAAACCAACTATCGCCGACAGCATTGGCTCCCAAAATCGCTGCTGTGATATTCACAGTCAGTCCATAATTAGACACCAGGCGAGAAATTACGGGTTCCTGGTATAGATCCTTGGGAATTCTTAGTCGAATCCGTTTGATTGGTAAGTGGATTGTCACTAACCATGATTGTCACCATCAAGGGGATTGGAAATTATGGATTGGGTAAGGCAGAAATATTCTCCCATACCCAAAATCTAACTATTCAACATCTTTAATGCTGGTTTTGCGTTCTAAAATCTCTTTCAGTACCAAGGTTACTACTGCTAGCAACGCCAACAATACAGCCGCAGAGAAAGCAGCTTCGGTTTCATATTGTTTGTAAGCATCTTCTACAAACAGTGGTAAGCTCTGGGTTTGGTCAGCAATGTTGCCGGATACCACCGAAACCGCCCCGAATTCGCCCATTGCTCTGGCGTTGGTCAAAATTAAACCGTAGAGTAAGCCCCAACGGATGCTAGGTAAGGTGACACGCCAAAATATCTGCCAATCTTTTGCACCTAGAGTTCTTGCAGCTTCTTCTTGATCTTTACCAAATTCCTCTAAAACGGGAATCACTTCCCGCGCCACAAAGGGCATACTCACGAAGGCTGTAGCTAGAACCATACCTGGAAAGGCAAAGACAATCTTGATATCATGGGCTTGGAGCCAAGGGCCAAACCAGCCATTGCGACCGTAAAGTAGCACAATCATCAATCCTGCGACTACGGGCGAGATGGAAAAAGGCAGGTCAATTATGCTTAGAACTATGGCGCGTCCAGGAAATTTATGACGAGCGATCGCCCAAGCTGCACATAGCCCAAATACTGTATTCAAGGGCAGAGAAATTACAGCCAGCAACAGTGTCAGCCAAGCTGCATGGAGAAAAGCTGGTCGCGTTAGGTTAGATAGAAATGGCCCTGCTCCCTTGCTAAAGGCTTGGAAAAAAACGTTGATTGCCGGGATGTATTGAACTAGAGCTAAATAAGCGATCGCTATCCCAATTAAAACTATGGGAACCCAACTCTTCTGCTCTTTCGGCTTGGCTGTATGTGTATCAGATGCAGATGAATGAAAACTTGGCTTATCTAGTGTCATATCGCCTTGCCCATGCTTGTAAGAAATTAATTGCCAATAGCAATACCAACGAAATTGATAGTAAAACTATGCCAATTACTGTTGCACCAGAATAGTCATACTGTTCTAATCGCTGGAAAATCAGCACAGGCGCGATCAAATCTTGATAGGGCGTATTGGAAGAGATAATTACAGTTGACCCATATTCCCCAACCGCACGGGAGAAACCCAAGGCAACACCAGTTAAAATCGTCGGAAATAAAGGTGGCAAAATCACTTTCCAAAATGTCTGCCATTGAGAAGCACCCAGACACCAAGCAGCTTCTTCAATTTCATGTTCCATTTCCTGAAGCACGGGTTGCACAGTTCTCACAATAAAAGGTAGTGAGATAAATATCATTGCTACCGCTACTCCCGTGCGGGTAAAAGCTACTTTAATTCCCAGTGGTGCTAGTAGCGAACCTATCCAGCCATTATCGCTGTAAACTGTTGCCAGGGTTAAACCTGCTACTGAAGTTGGCAGTGCAAAGGGTAAATCTACTGTGGCATCAATCAAGCGTTTTAAGGGAAAGTCGTAGCGAACTAGAACCCAAGCAATTAGAGTTCCAAATACACCATTGAGTAAGGCAGCAAATATCGCTGTAAAAAAAGTTACGTTGTATGTTGCTAGGGCGATATCACTGGTTGCGATCGCCCAAAATCTCGCTGGAGGTTCCGTACTCGCTTTCAGGAACATGGCAGCTATGGGGATAAACAACATCACCGTCAAGTATCCAATGGTGATTCGCCAAGTCCAGGGAACCCGCCCCAATTTCTTCCAGAATGGCGTTTTGCGTTCAACTTCTAGAGAAGGAGATACACTCATCATAGTTAAACATTTAAAATTGAAATTTCACAAAAAGTTTTGGCATTGCTGATTGCGGTATGAAAAATAATTTTGCGTAATTTAAAAATCCTTGTAGAAACGCAAAATTTTGCGTCTCTATATCTAGATTTATACCTCGATTCAGCAATACCGAAGTTTTTTGTCAGTAGTCGGTCTTTTGTTCGCCGACCATTGACAAATGACAAATTACTTTTTCTTGGCTTGAATCCGATCAAAAATAGCTCCGTCTGCGAAGAACTTCTTATTGATTCCATCCCAACCGCCGAAGTCTGCAACTGTACCCAGAGTTTTCACCTTGGGAAATTTGTCTGCAACTTCCTTACTTAGAGTCAAAGTATCATCTACTGGTCGGAATCCCAATTTTGCAAACTCCTGTTGAGCCTCTGGAGTATATAGATATTTGACAAAACCTTCGGCAACTTCACGCGTACCGTGCTTATCTACATTTTTGTCTACTACTGCGATCGGATTATCAATGGAGATATTCACATCAGGGACGATCGCAGTCAACTTTTCACCCTTTTGTTCTGCCAAGATAATCTCATTTTCATAGTTAATCAGGGCATCACCTTGACCCTGCTTGAAAAATGCGTCAGTAGCTTCACGAGCATCTTTAGTTAGCAAGGGCACATTCTTGTACACTTTGGTAACAAACTCAGTCGCTTTAGCATCATCTCCACCAGTTTTAATCACTGAATTCCAAAGAGCTAAGAAATTCCAGCGAGCAACTCCTGATGTTTTCGGATCGGCAGTAATTAGTTTTATACCGTCTTTAGATAAATCTTCCCAGGTCTTGATATTTTTAGGATTGCCTGGACGTGTAACTAATGCTGCCACTGATTTTGAAACAATACCATTGTTGGGAACTTCCTTTTCCCATCCTGGCTGAATCAATCCAGCCTTCTCAATCTTTGAGGTGTCTCCAGCTAGCGCCAAGTGGACGACATCTGCTTCCAAACCATCAATAACGGCACGAGTTTGGGAACCAGAACCACCATAGCTTTGTTTGAAGACGACAGTTTGATTATGATCTTTCTTCCACTGTTCGACAAATTTAGGAATAATTGCTTCGTGAGCCGCTTTGGTGACAGCAAAGGAAACCAGAGTTAGTTCAACATTATCTTTGGTTGCAGCCACAGGAGCAGCACTAGGGGTTTCAGAAGAAGGATTACTCCCAGTTTCACCACCGGAGCAGGCAGCAAGCGCCACACTCAACACAGTACCTACTAAAAAGAGCGATACAAAGCTTTTGAGCGAATTTATTCTGAACCGATATGTTCTACGTTCAGCGTAGATGCGAAGCATCTTGTCGTAAGACATCGCTTGTAACCTTTTCAGTGGGCGTTGCCACAAACTCATTCTATTTTCTCCGCTAAATCTACAAGTAGTCGATGGGAATACAGTTATATACTGTTTATCATACTGGATGATTACATGTATCTAGTTGCAAACACTAATAAACCTCATATTCTTTATCGAGAACATGGTGATTTTACCAGTTCTATGAAAAATTACAATGCTTTTATTTTCAACTATCAAGTTGTCATCACAATCGGCTATTTAGTAGATCAAGCAACTTGCTAGGGAATGAACCGCAATATTTACCTGAAAATAGCTGTAAATTAAGTAAGTCGGTGTGAATATTTATCATTAAGATCGGGCAGGAAGCAGGGAGCAGGAGGCATGAGGCAAGAGGACTTTAGTCTACTTTAACCCACATTCCGCACCCTAACTGTCACAAGTTCATTAGTACTTAACTAATTGTCGGCGAATAGTATTTATGAACTATA
>NZ_NOLI01000209.1:0-10162 GCF_002245975.1 Nostoc sp. 'Peltigera membranacea cyanobiont' 213
GGACTGGGGACTTGGAACTTGGAAGATTACCTAATATGCAATCTCCAATTCCCAATCTCCATACTTAATTCCTTGTAAATTGATCTGTCCACTTATCGTTAGCTTGACTACACTTAGAAATTAGCAACTGCATTGCTGTCCTTAAGCAGAATGATTATGAAGTTATCTTTAAAGCAACTGGGCGTTTATGTGTTCTTACTGGTGTTCGGCTGTGGTGCAGGTTTGTTTGGTAGTCGCTATCTCCTGCTACAAAATCCCTCTTTCCAACAGTTAAAAAATGTAACAATGGCTTCGCCTCCAGAATCCGTAACTCCGAATCCTTCTAATGCACAAATTGGGGCCAGTGGGGGCGATAGTAATGTGAATTTTATTGCGACGGCAGTGCAAAAAGTCGGCCCGGCTGTGGTGCGAATTAATGCCACTCGCAAAGTCGCCAATCCCATCTCTGACGCATTAAAAAGTCCCCTCTTGCGGCGGTTTTTTGGAGAGGATGAGCAACCAATTCCCGAAGAACGGATTGAGCGGGGTACGGGATCGGGATTTATTTTGAGTGAAGATGGAGAATTACTCACTAACGCTCATGTAGTAGCAGATACGGATACAGTACAAGTCACCCTCAAGGATGGTCGAAGTTTAGAGGGAAAGGTGGTAGGAGTTGATTCTGTAACAGATGTGGCAGTGGTGAAAATAAAAGCGAATCATTTACCGACTGTTAAACTGGGTAATTCGCAAAACTTAATACCAGGAGAATGGGCGATCGCAATTGGCAATCCTCTAGGTTTAGATAATACTGTCACTATTGGCATCGTCAGCGCTACCGATCGCACTAGCACTCAGGTTGGTGTCCCCGATAAGCGAGTCACCTTTATTCAAACTGATGCCGCAATTAACCCTGGTAATTCCGGTGGCCCCTTGTTAAACGCCCAAGGCGAAGTTATTGGTATTAATACTGCCATCCGCGCTGATGCTCAAGGACTCGGTTTCGCTATCCCTATTGAAACCGCCGCCCGCATTGCCAATGAACTTTTTACCAAAGGGCGTGTAGAACATCCCTTCTTGGGTATTGAAATGGCAGACCTTTCTCCCATCAAGAAACAGCAGATTAATCAAGAAAATCAACTTAACATTCAGCAGGATGTTGGGATTGTGATTAAAGGAGTCACAGGGGATTCTCCAGCCAAGCGTGGAGGATTGCTTCCTGGAGACGTGATTCAAAAAGTTAACGGTAAAGCAGTTAAAACCTCAGCCCAAGTTCAAAAGCTGGTAGAGTCCAGCAAAGTTGGTGACATTTTAACTATCGAAGTTAACCGTAGCGGGAAAATTCAAACCTTCAAAGTACAATCAGGAGCTTATCCTGAAAGGAAGTAGTCAGAATAATTCGTAATTCGTAGAGAGCGTCATTACGAATTATTTGGTCAATAGTCCCAGAATGTTTGACTATTGACTATATAACTACTGACCATTAGACAAATGCTCTAACTGCATTCTTTGTTCCATTTGGCGCAAAAAATACCCCGTCATCATGGCCGACGCTAGAAGCCCAGCTAAGTTATCCCGATCTGTTGTGATTTGCACGTTGAAATTTTCTGCGGGGAGCATTCCCACTAGCCCTTGGACATTTTGCGAGATAATTTGTTTAATTTCGGGGCTGGCGGATTGAGCAATCCTCGCTAAAACATCAGGAGACTGATGTTGTAGATATTTGAGTAACTGATTGGGGTATTCTTCAGAGTGGTCGGAAAGAAGTTGATTAGGGTGTTCCTCAGAGTTGTCATTTAAAAAGTCAGGATTAAACACCATTGGCAGTTTTATTTAGCTTAATTGCTAACTCTACTCTAAACCATAGTACAAGGCTAGCGCATTCACCACGGTTATAAGTCATTGGGAATGGGGATTGGGGATTGGGGATTGGGGATTGGGTAATTTTCCTAGTCCCCAGTCCCTAGTCCCCAGTCCCTACTGCTTTTAGTTCTAGTTCTAGTTCTAGTTCTAGTTCTAGTTGTTCTTCCTTCTGGCTGTTGGAAAGTATTTGCGGGAGTTGTTCTATTTGGAAATATTGATGAAATTTTGGGGTTACTTGGAGTGAGTAGGAGCGAGAATCGCTGTCTCGGCGTTTGCGGATGAAACCAAGTTCTACGAGTTCTGGAACGTGTTGATATACTCCTGAACCGCGCAAGTTAATCAAGTCGCTCTGGAGTATGGGACTATTGAGGGCGATCGCTGCTAAAGTCCGTAATGCACCTACACCCAACTCTACTGGTATCATCGTTTGCACTAAATCATGAAAGTCAGACCTTAGTTGCAAACTATAACCATCTGGGGTTTCTATTACCTCTAGGGCGCTATCTCGGTGGGCATAGTTGTCCATTAGTTCAATTATGCCTTCTTTGACAGTGGCGCGATCGCACGCGGCATACTCGGCGATTTCGCCGAGCGACAAGGGTTTACCCTTTAAATAGAGAATTGCTTCTATCTTCGTCGCTGTGGCTGTAATCATTTAGTTGTTAGTCATTAGTTATTAGTCATTGGTCATTAGTACATGACAACTAACAATCAACAAGTGTGTGGCATTATATCGTAAATTGTCAAAGTATTTTTTGAAAGTCTCTAATTTGTGACTGGGCACTTGTACTGAGCGTTGTCAAAGTATTGGGGATTAGTTATTTTCCAATCCCCAATCCCTCAAGCACCTCTAGTTGTAAGAATAAATTCTGCGATCGCTAAATCTTGGGGAGTTGTCACCTTCAAATTTGTCTCCTCTCCCTCGACAATTCGCACTTCAATACCGCACTTTTCAAATAAAGCGGCATCGTCAGTTACTTCCCAACCTTGCCGGACACCTTCAGCGTGGCACTGTTTCAACAACTTGACATTAAATCCTTGGGGAGTTTGTGCAGCCCACAAATTTCGTCTGTCGGGTGTTTCTTGAATTATGCCTTGTTCATCGACAACTTTGATCGTGTCTTTGACGGGTACACCAGCAATTAAACCGGGATAGTGGCGAATGGCCTCGGCACAAGAGTTAAATAAATCTGGTGTGGCGAGACATCTGGCCCCATCATGAATCAACACTTGTTCTGCGGCTATTGGCAAAGCCTGCAAGCCATTGTAAACAGATTCCTGACGGGTGGAGCCACCTTGAATCAATTCCACAGGTTTAGTCAGCTTCAAATCGGTGAGAATTGCCCTGAAGTCTGGCCAATCGCTAGGCTGAGAAATAATCCCGATCCAACTGATTGTATTGGCGGCTTCTGCGGCTAATAGAGTCCAGGCAATAATTGGTTGCGATCGCACTTTCAGCAAGAGTTTATTGCGGTTACTACCCATTCTTTTTCCGATTCCCGCAGCTGGAATTAGTAAATACACAGAATTCCTCAATCTTTAAGCTATATATTTTCCCCTAAAATAGGGAGCGAGTAAGCGTCAATAAATATTATGCGAGTAGTAGCCCTTGTACCTGGCGGAATTGGCGACCAAATTCTCTTCTTTCCGACTCTAGATGACCTGAAGCGCAATTACCCTAACGCTCAGATAGATGTCGTTGTTGAACCCCGGTCAAAGGCTGCCTACCGAGTGAGCAAGTCAGTTCACGAGGTGCTGAACTTTGATTTTCACGACCGTAATAGTCTGGCAGATTGGGGTAACTTGGTGGGGACAATTCGCGATCGCGAATACGATGTTGTCATTGCTGTGAAGCAAATTTGGTTGCTAGGTCTTTTACTTTGGTTGACAGGAATTCCCATACGTATTGGCTACAAAGGCAAGGGTTCGGTTTTTCTGACCCATGCTGTGCCATTTAAACCATCCCAGTATGCGGCGGCAGTATATCACGATTTGCTGCAACCATTGGAAATAAATAGTCCTGTCCCAGAGTTAGCAGTAAATGTGCCAAAACCAGATATTGAGTGGGCACAAAAGGAACAGAAACGCTTAGGCGTACATGAAACAGGTTATATCCTGATTCATGGCGGTTCTGGTCATTTATCCCAGGCTAAAGAACTGGATAAAATCTACCCTGTGGAAAGTTGGCATCAAATTATTCAAGGCTTCCAAGACAAGCAGCCGGATCTGCCTGTGGTGGTGATTAAGGGGACTGACGACGAGCAGTTTGTGCGATCGCTTTTGGGGTCTTCTCCAAATATCAAGGTGACTGCCCCAGATGATATTGGCAAGTTAACTGCTATAATCGCCGGAGCAAATTTGATGTTGTCTACTGATAGTCCGGCACTACAACTGAGTGTTGCAGTTCAAACCTATACCATCGCCCTATTTGGGCCCACCGATGCAAATAAGTTGTTGCCGAAAAACGATAAATTCCTGGCTATTGCATCCCCCACGGGAAAAACTGCGGATATCTCACCAAACGCAGTTTTAGAGAAAATCTGGGGTGGCTAAACCAACAGTTTGTCCCAATTTCTGCAATTACTCTATTAGGTATCCAATGTAGTCATGCTTTTGTTGAATAACCGCAAAACCTGGTTGTGACAGCTAGATTTTGCGGTTATTTCAGTATTAAATGAAGAATTCAAATTATATGCTTGAATCGGTCAACTCAATTGTTCAAATTTAAATTTTCCTTTAATAAACTTGTTAAAGTACTGACCTTTAGACGGAGCATTATCTAAGTCTTCTTTCACACTAGGAGAGACTTTGAAATACTCGTAAGCACTTCCACTGTCAAATTCAATAGTCAGTGTTTGAGTTTTTGGCTCATAGGTAAATTGCTTAATAACACTGCCTTCAGGCTTGAGTAGAGGGAAAGCAATTACATCCCGAATACTGGCAGAATCAGTTAACAACATTACTAACCGATCGATCCCAATCCCTAAACCACCTGTAGGCGGCATTCCATATTCAAGGGCTGTCAAAAAGTCTTCATCCACACCTTGGGCTTCTAAGTCGCCAGCAGCTTTTCTTTCAGCCTGGGCTTCTAGGCGTTCTCTTTGATCGATGGGATCTGTAAGTTCTGAGAAGCTGTTCCCAGTTTCTCGCCCGACGATAAATAATTCAAATCTTTCCACCAAACCAGGTTGAGAACGGTGGGGTTTTGCTAGAGGCGAAATTTCTACAGGATAATCAATTACGAAGGTAGGTTGAATTAAATTAGCTTCTACCTTTTCTTCAAAGGCTAAATTCAGTACCTTGCCAATTGATTTGGCTTCATCTACACCAGGAATACCAGCATTTTTACTTGCTGTTTTTGCTTCTTCTAATGTTTGGAAAGAATTGAAATCCAAGCCTGTAAATTCTTTAACTAAATCGTGCATTGTTACCCGCCGCCAAGGTGGAGTTAAATCTATAGGTTCCCCTTGGTAGGTAATTTGCAATGTGCCGAGTACGTCTTGGGCGACAGTGGTAATAATTCCCTCAGTCAGCGCCATCATATCGTTGTAATCGGCGTAGGCTTGGTAAACTTCAATTGTCGTAAATTCGGGATTGTGTCGAGTAGAAATTCCCTCATTACGGAAAATCCGTCCCAATTCAAACACTTTTTCAAAACCACCTACAATCAACCGCTTGAGATGGAGTTCTGTAGCAATTCGCAGATACAATTCCATTTCTAAAGTGTTGTGGTGGGTGATAAATGGACGCGCATCTGCACCCCCAGCTTCACTTTGCAAAACTGGCGTTTCAATTTCGAGAAAATCTCGCTGTTCCAAATAACGACGAATCCCAGCAGTAATTTGAGCGCGACGGCGGAAAGTTTGTCGTACTTCTGGGTTAACAATCAAGTCAACGTAACGCTGACGGTAGCGCTTCGCAACATCCGTTAATCCATGCCACTTGTCAGGTAGGGGCAACAGGGATTTAGTCAGGATAGTATATTGTTTAACGTAGACAGATAATTCGCCCTTTTCAGTCCGTTTAATAGTACCTTTGGCTCCCAGAATATCGCCTGCATCTGTGAGTTGTTTTAAATGATTGAAGGCA
The DNA here is from genome assembly GCF_002245975.1 of Nostoc sp. 'Peltigera membranacea cyanobiont' 213. Taxonomy (NCBI): domain Bacteria; kingdom Bacillati; phylum Cyanobacteriota; class Cyanophyceae; order Nostocales; family Nostocaceae; genus Nostoc; species Nostoc sp. 'Peltigera membranacea cyanobiont' 213. The sequence goes on from NZ_NOLI01000209.1 coordinate 5,932, forward strand.
TCAGCATCAATATCTGCCATGCTTTCTTGGATGCGATTTTTATCTAAATAAAGCTGAATTGTGCCAGTTTCATCTTGCAAAGTGAAGAAAGCCAGTTTACCGAAAACGCGACGCGCCATAATCCGCCCAGCGATCGCAACTTCTAAATCAACTTCTTCACCACTGGCTAAATCCGCAAATTGTTCTTGCAACTGCGCTGCATGATGGGTAGATTCCCAACGATAGGCGTAGGGATTAGTCCCTAGCTGCTTGAGTTGTTCTACTTTCTCCAGCCTCGCGGCTCGGATATCTTCTTCCGACATGGTAACGAACTAAATAGGGCAAGATTAATTATAGATGCTGCAAAAGTTGAGAGGAAGAGATATTTGCACTTTGCAGATGATAATATCGCCAAACCAAATACAATGACACAAACTTTACTCATTGAGGTAGCAGATACAACACTAGACACGGATCGCAAACAGAAAGCACCTTTATATACTAGTGCGGGAATTGCTGACTACTGGATTTTGGATGTGAATCAGCGTCAGGTTTTTGTTTTCCGCGAACCAGTTTTGGAAGGCTACAATCAACAATTTATTTTGCAGGAGAATGCAACGTTATCCCTGATTGCATTTCCAGAAATTGAAATCCATATTAGTCAAATGTTTCCATAAGTTAAGTAACAAAATTTGAGGATGAAACTTTTTCTCGACCAATTCTTGATAAATGAGAATAAAATCTATAGTTAAAAGAACTAAGTTAAATAAAGTAACATAGCATTTCCCAAATTATTTGCTGCTATGTAGTAAGCTGTTATTCCCTTGTAGTATTCAGTTAACCACTCTACTGTCTCTGGTTCTGACCAATCTATAATCCCCACTTGTTCTTCTTTAACTTCTTCTCGTTTATACCTTGTTATAAAGCCATTTTCTGAGAGTTCTGATAAAGCTTCTGCTACTTGCCTCACTTCATCGGGTATTAAATATCTATGTTTGCCATAACCCTCTTTGTTTCCTATTTCTGTACCACCCAGGATGGCATTTACTAAAGGTAAATTATCTATATCTAGCCTAGGACTAATATATTGTTCTATATACTTTTTATTCCCTAGAATTGGATTAAAAATTTTAAAAAAACTCCAATTATTCAAGGAAATTTTGGGTAAGTTGTTTGAGGAGTTTTTACTTACTAAAAAAGATAATTTATCTGTATGAGTATATCCAGTAAGTAAAAAATGCAGTTCGTGCCACGATTTACCTAAAGATAATTCTGAAATTTGCCACTCCTTCAAAAATTCTGCTCTTGTGTTTTTTATTTGCTGATTATCTGTCCACTTAAATTCTTTAAATTTATCCTCTGACTGTTGCTGGATATTAAGCCTTGAATTACCTGATATATAAATAGCTTCTTCCCAAAAAGGAGACTCAGCCAAATATTTAGCACTAAAAAATATATCCAAGAAAGATGAATTTATTTTAAATTTATCTAACATTACAGGTGATATTTGCTTAAGTTCACCTACAATACCCATGTATATCTCCTTTTTTTTATTCTAAAAGGGGAATTAGTAATGAGATACCTACAATAAAAAAATGCGATCGCTTGAGCGCATTTTATCCAAAAGACTGTCATAGAAAATATGATTGATATCTTCTATGACAATGATTCAATAATCTAATGTACAAGTCAAACCATTATTTATGGTCTATTATTAGCGAATGCCTAGATGCAATAGCCTTCATTTTCAAATTAGTAAATTGAACGATCGCCTGTACAAATTCTTGCTGTTCTGGTTTTAAATTCAGCTTTTGTAGGGCTTGATTCATATTATTACCAGCCCGGAGATTGTGATTAAGTCGGACGCGTTGCGATGTGTTTAATACTGCCTCAATTTCCCTGTTCCTTCTCTGACGCACAGCCTGAAGTTCTTGGCTTTGCAAGGGAGTCAGGTTAATCTCAGATGAGGTGGAGTAGCTTGCCGTTTTGTTAATTTGGGCGAAAATGACACCAGAATTAGTATGTAGTTGAACCGGTACAGCTAAGGCAATTCCCGGCATGGAAAGGACAATACTTAGAATAGCAGCGAACATAGAGAGCCGTTTTGTCAAGTGAATTGCCATATTGATAAATGCCTACATCTCATTTAACGCTCAGATATAGTTAAGCAGTTTTTAAGTCTCTAATTTTGAATATTGAATTTATCCTACCCCCAAAAGTACGTTAATGCGTTATAGTTCACATCTTGCATTAATCTTAAGTAGGGCGGGCACTATTTACTAATGCTGAAAACCTCAACTCTGATACTTGTGCCAGTGCCCGCCCGACGGTAATTGCTCCTTAATTACGAATTACGAATTACGAATTACGAATTATTATCAGGTCTTCTCATTCTGTTAATTTCCCGTTGTAATTCCTCAATTTGACGGCGCAAATTATCTGTTTCATTTGCAGAAGATTCTGCTGCAACATTTACTGAGCCGGAAGCAGGCGATCGCTGATAATTTCCTCGGCGAATTTGCTGGTATTCTTCAGATACTGCCCACGCCCGTAAGTAATGCAGGCGTTCCACCGGGAAAGGATGGGTCAACATCGTACCCTGAGCGCCATTGTAAAGCAAGAATTTATATATCTGATTCAGTCCATCTTCATCCAGTGCCTGATAATTTTCTGACTGCTTGATAAACTCTTGTAAACTACATTCATTGGCATATTTTTTACTCCCGCCAGAGAGTTTCATCATCGTTGACATCACAGGATTCAAGTCATCCATCACCAGTAGGGCAGCACGATCTGACGATAACTCGGCTTTCCGCCGCCACTCAAAAAAGGCATAAATCAAGCCTTGTGTTACCAGATTACCGAGTCCGAAGGTCAATTCTCCCAAGGCGGAAGCAGCACTCATCGCCCACATCGCCATTTGAATTAAAATAGTATGACCACATTTAATATGCCCCAGTTCATGGGCTAGCACCGCCCGAATCTCAGCTTCGTCTAGCAAGTCTAGTATCCCTGTATTTATGACTATGTAAGGATTCTCTTGCCCCAAGGCATAGCTATTTGCTTGGGGATCTTGCGAGACAAACAGTGCAGGTTCTGGGTAAATGTCCAAATCTCGGACGCATTCCCGAAACATCTGGTAAATAGTGGAATACTGGCGCGGCCCGACTTGGATGGTGTTACCCATTAGATAGACTAATTGAGGGCGTTCGTAGATAAATTCCACAAATTTACGAGCGATTAAATCAAATCCCGGTAAATTTCGTAAAGCTTGCTCGGCTTGACGATCTAGTGGATGCCTGAAGGCTTCGCTGGAAATTCCTGTGTAAGTTGGCATAATTTAGGGGATTGGGAATTGGGAATTGGGAATTGGTCATTGGTCATTGGTCATTGGTCATTGGTCATTGGTCATTGGTTTTGGGCAAAGGACAAATGACAAATGACAAATAACAACATAATAGAAATGGGGCAATTGGAAGTAAAAGTCACTTTGTATGGAATTTAAAGCGTGTGATTGAGGCAGAAGTTCATTTGTCACTACATAACTTTTTGCGATCGCAAGCGGGGTTCCCTTCCTGGCCCCATCATTTGACGATGGCACGGTTGGTAGCACGCGCCTTGCGCCTGGGACGTAGTGCCCTAATTCAAGTAGGAGCGGTTTGTGGCTATCAGGGGCGGTATCGTACTAGTTTCGTAGCATCAGCCCTAATGTGGCATGGCCCTGTAATTATTGTTGCTCAAGAAGCAGTGCAGCAACTTCTACTGCGGGTGGAAATTCCCCGTCTACAGCAATGGCTACCAGCCAATAAATCGATTAGAACGGGTGACGCTTGGCCTGATGCTGAGTTCCAAGGGCTACTGTTAACCTCCCCAGAAGCTTGGTTAAGAGGACAATTTGCTGGTGGCGATCGCTTTCCCGAAGGCATCCCGACAATTATTGATGGGGTAGACGATCTCGAAGATTGGGTGCGCGATCGACTTACCCAAGATATTCAACCCCATGATTGGGATGAACTCATACTGGCTTGTCCAAATCAAGCTGAGGCAATTAGCGAAGCACGGATACAACTAACACACGAACTTTTTCAGCATCCCGTCAATCCATATCACTGCTATCTAATTTCTCAGCCAGAAATCGAGATTTTAAGCCGTCTTTATGCTGCTTTAGATTCAGCAAACCTCCCAGATAATTGGAAACATTTCTGGCAGCAATTACAAACCCTCAACGAAAAATTTTTCCCCCCTGCCTCCC